>NZ_JACAGG010000011.1:0-78372 GCF_030324375.1 Empedobacter sp. R132-2 | reverse complement strand
TGAGTACGTTTTACATAATTGCTTCTTTCTTCCATAATAACGATTTCTTTTTTGTATCGCTATTTCAGGACGGGACATATTTAAATAAAAAAAAAGCTTCTTATAAATTAAGAAGCTTTTTTTTATTTTTTAATTTGAGTTATAACTTGCTCTCACTGTAATTTGAGCCGTTTTCTGACGTGATGTTGTATTAAATGATCCACCAGCAGAATACTCTTCATTATCATTTTTACCTGTTATCTGAAAAATACCCAAATCGGCTTGTTTTAATTTTCCTAAACTAGTGCCAGATTTTGTAGCAATATTTTCTGCACGTTGTTTTGCATTTTCAGAAGCTTGCGCAATCAACTCAAGTTTCAAATCTTCTAATTTCGAGTAATAATAATTTGGATTAGAAGAACTCAGCTCAATTCCTTGACTAATTAATGTAGAGATTTCGCGCGAAGCTTTTTCTATTTTATCCAATTCTTTCGATTCGATTGTTGCGTCTTGAGATAGATTATAACCAGTAAATTGACTAATCGAATTTCCGTTTGCATCTGTTCCGTACTGAAAATCTTTTGAAATATTTACCGCTTCAAAAACAATTTCTTTTGGATTGATTCCTTGCGAAATCAAAAAGTTTTTGACAACCGTTTGATCAGCTTTTAATTGATCCGAAGCAATGCGCAAATCATAATCTTTGCGACTAAAAGTTGCACGCCATTTGACTAAATCAGCATTAAAATCTTTCAAAGCATTTCCAGTAACATTGATCGATTCAGAACTTCTGAATTTGTATTTGTAAGCGTTTCCTAATATACATGTTGCAGCAATTAACCCAACGGCTAAAATAGATGCTACAATAACTGAAAATTTATTCATAGTAATTTGGTTTTCAGTAAATGTACAAAAAATACTAAAGATGTATTTCACTGAAAATAGTGAAATTAAGCAATCAAAATAGGAAATTCTTGATCGATGATAAAGATGATTAAATTACCTTCTGAATAATCAATTGTAACCACATCTTCATTGGCTTTGTTACGAGTTCCTATGCGAGAAAGTAAGTTCAAATCTTCGTTATTTAACGGATATTCCAAGCCTTTTGTGACAATGTTTTTACATTCAGGAAAGGGTAGGAGCGAAATTGTTCGTCCAAAATAGCCTTCTAACTTTGTTTGTTTTTCTGCGAAAAAATATTGACTATAATTATCGTAAAATAAAATATTGATTTGATCTTTGAAACGATAAGCCGCATTCAAATTTCCAATAAAATGATCTTGTTGACGACCACTTGCTCCAAAAACATCAACCTGTTCAAAACCTTTATCCAAAATGATTTGTAAGGCTTTTGTAAAATCTGTGTCATTTTGATCTGGAGTAGAAATAACTTCTGTTTCAGGAGGAAACTGACTGATTTCAAAAGAATCAAAATCGCCCGAAATAACATCGGGCGTTATATGTAATTTTTGTAAATAACGAAATGCACCATCTGTACAAAAAATCATATCATAATTTGATGTATCAGGCAGAATAGTTGGAACTTCGCCATTCAAAAATAAAAGTGCTTTTTTATTCACCTGGAATCCATTTTACTTCTTCGTGATTATTGTCTGTGGCAATTTTTCGACCTAAAACAAATAAATAATCAGAAAGACGATTCAAATATTTTTGTAATTCTGGACGAATTTCTTCTTCTTCGGCCAAACCAACTGTCAAACGTTCGGCACGACGACAAATACAACGCGCAACATGTGCATGAGAAGCTGGTTGATTTCCACCTGGAAGAATAAAATGTGTCAATTGTTCCAATTGTCCTTCCAAATCATCAATCCATTCCTCTAATTGTACAATATCTTTTTCAGAAATAGTTTTCGGAATACGAGGTTTACCATTTGCCAAGTATAATTTATCCACTGGTGTTGCTAATTCAGCTCCAAGATTAAATAAACCTTTTTGGATGATGATAATTTCTTCCTCTAATGCTGGATCAATTTCATATGAACGAATTAATCCTAAATAAGAATTTAATTCGTCAACTGTTCCGTAAGAATCAATCTTTAAACTATTTTTAGAGACACGTGTTCCTCCATATAAACCTGTTGTTCCTTTGTCTCCTGTTTTTGTATATACTTTCATGTGATTTCAACTTATAATTATCGAAGATAAGAAAATCTTAAATATTTTTTGGTAAAAGTGGCTTAGTAAAAAAGTGATATCCGATAGCTACGATAACTAAAATAACTGTGGTGATTATCCAAAGTATATTAAAACCATAATCGGTAGCAATGTGAGTTCCTAAAAATGGCGAAACAATAAAGGCAATTGCAGCTGTCATTCCGTTCAATCCCATATAAGCTCCTCGGTTATTTTTTTGCGAACGAAAAGCTGTTACCGTTGACATCAAAGGTAAAACAAGCATTTCTCCAATAGACATTAGTCCAATTGCTAAATATAACATACCTAATGTGTGACTAAATGTGAAGATAAAATAACTAATTGCTGTGACAAATGAACCAAAAACTAAAAGTTGAGTAACTGAAAATCGTTTTTCGGTGTAATGGATCAATAACATTTCGAATACAACAATGATTATTCCACTGAATCCCATTAATAATCCAATTTCTGTTTGTGTTAAATGAACTACATCTTTGTAAAATAATGGAAGTGTATTTAGGATTTGGAAAAATGCAATAGAGAATAATACACAAAACAGATTGAATACTAAGAAAGGTGTATCAGTGTATGCATTACGTTCTTTTTCGACAACTGTTTTATCAGAAATATTTTCTGTAGCAGCATTTCGTTCTTTTCGTCCATTGAAAAAGACAAAGAATACAATTCCAGCAACCAAAGCAGCTCCTGCATTGCAATAGAATAATAAATCGTACGAATAATTAGATAAAAAACCTCCCATTGATGGACCAATTGAGAAACCTAAATTAACCGCCATTCTATTCAACGAAAAAGCACGAGTGATATTTTCTTTCTTTGCATAACGCGTGATGGCAACTGAGTTTGCAGGACGAAACATTTCGCTAATAATACTCAAAACAAGCATAATAACAGCAAAAGATTCTACCGTTTTAAAATAAGGTAAAATCAAAAACATCGGAGCACTCAGAAATAAACTGATGGCTTGTACTTTAAAGTTTCCGATTTTATCTGTTATCCAACCTCCAAGCCAAGAACCAATTACAGAACCAACTCCAAAACAACTCAAAACTATTCCCGAGTTTTCTAAAGAAAATCCTAATTCGGAGATCATATAAATTCCTAAAAATGGTAAAACCATCGAACCCATTCGGTTCAACAACATTACGATGGCTAACATCCAAGATTCTTTCGAAAGTCCGCTGTAAGCGTCAATGTAAATTTTTAGAATTTTTTTCATCTCTCAATTTTCTTTTAAGTGCTACAAAGTTAAATTCTTTTTTTACAAAAAAATGGTTATTTATCAAGGTTTCTGTTATTCTTTGATTACTTTTGAAACCTCTTAAAAATAAATCTTACATCTATGTTGTTTTACAATTTCATTCTTAAGGTTTTAATTGTCATAAATGGGCTTGGAGCTGCGTCTGGATTAGTCGTTGATAAACACCATGTTTACACGATTTCCGATGATAAAGCACATTTGTACGTTTACAATAAAAAGAAAAAAGAAGTGGATAAAGTTGATTTGAATCCAGAAGTAAAATCAAAACATATCACCAAAAAAGATAAACCAGATTTTGAAGCGATTACAAAGTTTGACAATCATTTGTATATTCTTGGTTCGGGTTCTAAGGAAAATCGTTTCGATTTGATTTCATATAACATCAAAACTAAAGAGGTACAAAACGATAATTATAGTTTTCTTTTGGATGAATTTTTAAAAGTTTCGAATTTATCTAAAAAAGATTTTAACATCGAAGGAATTATCACAGATGGACATTGTACATATTTTTTCAACAGAGGAAATGGTCCTGCTGGCGTAAACGGAATTTATAGAGTGGGAGGCAAGATAAATGATTTGAGAGGGAAAACAATTGATTTTTTTCCAATTACTTTGCCTAAAATTCATAATGAAACCACTACTTTTTCTGATGCTATTTTGGTCGATGGAAAAGTTTTGTTTACAGCAACAGTAGAATCTAAAAGTACAATTCAGTTTAATGGAGAAATAAAAGGTTCTATTATTGGTGAGTTAGATTTAGCTACAATGGAGGTTACACGTTGGCAAAAAATTTCGGATGATAAGAAAATCGAAGGTTTAGCGTTGTATAAAGAATCTGGAAAGAATTATACCTTGTATTTGTGCGAAGATAATGATGATGACTCTAATAAAGCGTCAATTTATATCTACAAATATCAAAAGGAAATCTAATTTTTTGAATAAAGAATTTCGAAATACGGACATCGATTTTCGATTTATTCTTAAAAAATTGTGAAAGTATTTTCAAGACTATTATATTTGTCCGTCAAAATTTATTTATCAATTAAACATTATGCGAGGAAGATGGCTCATTGCAGCATTTGCAATTATTTTAAGTCTCTTGTGTATCAGACAACTAAGTTATACTTGGTACACAACTAAAGTGGAGCATGAGGCGGCGCGCTTGGCGAGTAAGCCAGAAGACGAACCAAGAATTTTAGATAGCTTGGCTCAGCATCCTCTTGATTTGGGAATTATTAAGTACGATTATGGGTATGCCAAAAACAATGAAATCAATTTAGGATTAGATTTGAAAGGTGGTATCAACGTAATCTTACAAGTTTCTGAAAGAGATTTAATCGAGAATTTATCAGCGAAAAGTCAAAACCCAATGTTGGCAACGGCTTTGGATGCTACAGATAAAGCTCAAAAAACAAACGGTAACGTACCTTATGTCGAATTATTTTTTCAAGAATTTGATAAAATAAAAGGAGGAACAAAATACGCAGCTGCAGATTTGTTTGGAAACAAAAATAATGCGGATAAAATTGCGTACAATGCTTCTGACGATCAGGTAAAAGAAGTAATCCGTAAAGATATCGAAGCTAAAGTTGCAACAGCTTATGATGTAATTAGCTCTCGTATTAATCAATTTGGTGTTGTTGAGCCAGTAATTCAACGTTTAGGTGATAAAGGTGATGGACGTATCTTGGTAGAATTACCAGGTGTTTCTGACACTGACCGTGTAAAAAAATTATTACAATCTACAGCAAAATTAGAGTTTTGGCAAGTTGTTCGTCAAGATCCTACAGTTTTACAATATTTTTCTAGCGTTAATACAGAGAAATATAATGTAAAAAATGAGAAAGGACAAACAATCAAAACTTTAGCAGAAGTTATGCAACCAGCTGGTTCTAACGCAAGTTTTGTTGTGAATGTAAAAGATACTGCTGTTGTAAATCGTGTGATGCAAGACAAAGGTTTTGTACCTGGATTACCAGCAAACATTAGAGGATACAAATACTCTTGGGCGAATAAGCCAATGAATTTAGGTAAACAAGCGAATGATAAATCTGCTCCTAAATTATTAGAGTTTTATGTCTTAAAAGGTAAAAATGGAACGCAAGAACCATTAATCGAAGGAGATAAAGTAGTTTCTGCTGCTGGTGAACGTAATCCTGGTTCTCTTACAAATGAGCCTGTTGTTACAATGCAAATGAATCAAGTTGGAGCACAAGAGTGGTCTCGTATTACAGACGAGTTGAAACCTGCAGGTCCTGGACAACCAGGTCAAGGTGTTGCAATTGTATTAGACAATATGGTGTATTCTGCGCCAAACATCAGTAATCAAATTACAGGAGGTAACTCAGTTATTTCTGGAAACTTTACAATTGACGAAGCAAAAGATTTAGCAAACATTTTACAAGCAGGTTCTTTACCAGCTTCATCTAAAATCGTTTCTGCTGAGGTTGTTGGTCCATCATTAGGACAAGAAGCAATCAACAGTTCGTTAATCGCTTTTGGTTGTGCATTTGCATTAGTATTAATCTGGATGTTGTTCTACTACAGCCGTGCAGGTATTTATGCTAACGTTGCATTAATCGTTAACTTATTATTCTTATTAGGATTTTTAGTATCACTTAAAGCTACATTATCTTTACCAGGTATTGCCGGGATTATCTTGACATTGGTAACAGGAATGGATGCGAATATCTTGATTTACGAACGTGTAAAAGAAGAATTAAGAAAAGGAAAATCATTACGTCAAGCAGTAGATTTCGCTTATTCATGGAAAGGTGCTTTCTCTGCAATTATCGATGCCAACTCAACATCATTTATCACAGCATTAATTTTATTCTTCTTTGGTAAAGGTCCTGTTGTAGGTTTCGCAACAACGTTTATGATTGGTATTTTTACATCAACATTTACAGCGATTTTCATTACACGCTACTTTGTAGAAGGACGTTTAGCAAAAGGAAAATCTGTTCCTTTCTATACATCATTTACAGCACACTGGTTACAAAATATTAAAGTTGATTTATTAAAAACAAGAAAAATCTCTTATGCGATTTCAATTGTTTTAACAGTAGTTGCTTTAATTTCTATCTTCACAAAAGGATTTGACATGGGTATCGAATTCCAAGGTGGACGTACATATACAGTTCGTTTTGATAAACACGTAGATCCACAACAAATTTCTGAAAGTTTGGGTGATGTTTTCGTGTTAGATGGTGAAAAAATGATGCCACAGGTAAAAACGTATGGTGGTCAAAATCAAGTAAAAATTACAACAGCATACAAAGCGGATGAAGACGGAACAAATGTAGATGACGAGATCAAAGACAAATTATATATAGGTCTTAAATCTTATTTACCAGCGAATATGTCAGAAAAAGATTTCTCTGAAGATAATGCTACAATTGGTTTAATGTCTTCTGCAAAAGTAGGTCCTACAATTGCCGATGATACAACAAGAGCTTCTTATATAGCTGTTTCTTTAGCATTAGTTGCAATTTTCTTCTACTTAATCGTGATGTTCAAACGTTGGCAATTCTCATTATCAACTATCATCGCATTAGCGCATGACGTGATTATTGTATTAGGAGTTTTCTCTTTATTCAAAGGAATTTTACCTTTCAATATGGAGATCGACCAAGCGTTTATCGCGGCGATTTTGACGGTAATTGGTTATTCGATGAATGACTCGATTATTATCTTGGATCGTATTCGTGAGAATTTAACAGTTGAGAAAAAACACAACTTGTACGATATTATTAATATTTCTACATCAGAAACATTATCACGTACAATCAATACGTCTTTATCAACGTTCTTAATCGTATTAATCATCTTTGCATTTGGTGGAGAATCAATCAAAGGATTTATGTTTGCGAAATTAATCGGTATCGTAATTGGTACATTCTCGTCTATTTTCGTTGCATCTCCTTTATTGTATGACTTTACTAAAAAAGGTCAAATGAATAAATAAGATTCAAATTTTAAATAAATTTTAAGAAAGCCATCAAAGAAATTTGATGGCTTTTTTTCTTCTACTAAATTTAGATTTTATACATTTGTTTAGTGAATAGTTTAGTAATATACCCAGCGTTTTTAGACTTCCAGGAAGTCGTGATTATTATGGTGGTTGCTGTAGTTATTTTTGGACCAGATAAAATTCCAGAAATTGCTCGTGGTTTGGGAACTGCTGTGCGCAAATTAAAAGAAGCATCTGAAGATATCAAGCAAGAGATTATGAATCCTGTTCAGGATGTTGATCCTACAAAAGAGATTCAGAATACCATAAAAGAGTTAAATCCAATGAATGAAGTCAAAGATTCTTTTGCGAAAATTAATCCAATGGAAGACTTTCAGAAATCATTTGATGAAGTTCGTAATCCAGTAGATGAAATGCATCAAGCAATTCATCAAGACAATACAGTAAATGCAGCGTTGAAAGATGATGCACCAACTATGAAAGCTGTAGATCCTGTACAGGATTTGGAATTGGATGTGCAAGAAACAACAGAACCCGTTGTAGAAAATGTGGTTGAGCCAATTGTAGAGGAACCAGCGGTTGTTGTGGAACCAAAATCTGTAGACGAAGCATTAGGTTTAGGCGGATCAGTAAGTAGATAATGATACAAGATTATTTTGATTGGGATGTACAAATATTTTTGTATTTCAATAATTTAGGGAACGAAAAATGGGATTGGTTTTGGTTATTCGTAACCGATAAAAAAACATGGATTCCGTTGTATATCATCTTTCTCATCTTACTTTATGTAAAACTTGGTTGGAAAAAAACCTTATTGGCTGGAGTTTGTATTGCACTGATGATAGCGTGTGCAGATCAATTTACAAATATCTTGAAAAATTCTTTTCAACGTTTTCGCCCATGTTACACCGAATCGATTCAAGGATTATTTCGCCCGATAGATTGCGAGGGTAGAGGTAAATACGGTTTTACTTCGGCGCATGCATCTAATCATATGGCGATTGCAATTTTTATTGGAATACTGCTAAGACGCCATTACAAATGGTTACTTTATGTCTTACTTGTTTGGGCGTTAATGGTTGCTTACAGTAGAGTTTATGTCGGGGTACATTTCACAGGAGATATATTTTTCGGAACACTAATCGGAGTATTTTTCTCGATTCTTTTCTTGAAATTGTATTATTTCTTAGAAAAAAAATATTTGAAGAAGAATTAAATGTATATAAATTCAGAGATTTGCTTATCTATTTTATTTGCAGGTTCATTGATTTTAGGAATTAGAAAAATAAAAAAAGAAAAACATTATAATAGTATGTCAATATTGAAAAGCTATAAAGATGCTTTTGAATTTTTTGTGATTTCTACATTAACCTTTCTATTACTTATCTTTGATTTTTTCGGAATAATTCATCTTGATTAATATAAATTAAAAAAGTCTATAACAATTTGTTATAGACTTTTTTTGTATTATCAAACTGAATTTATTTCAGTTTCTCATCCTATTTGATAAAATAAAATTTTATTTATAGCGATCTATTATTTTAGAAATATTCTTAGTTTCTTCATTAAATGTTTTCCAATCACAAACAGAATTTAGATTAATAGAATAAGTGCTATTATGATTGGATATACTAATATTTATTTTCCCCACATAGTCTGTGCAAAATATTTCATTTTCATATGGAGTTGTAACTATTTTATAAATATTCTCTTCCAATGCTTTTTTATCGTTCTTAGAGATTTTGAATGATTTTGTTGTGTAATCATTGATATTCTTCCATGTTATAAATTCTATTGAATCAGAGTAATCATAAATTCTTATAGATAAATTTCTATCATCAATTGACATCGTATTATACATATATTTTTTATTTACTTCTTTTTCTAACTTCTTTTCGCAAGAAATACTGAAAATCAATAAACTAAAAATGAACAATAAATTATATTTCATAAATAGCGATAATTATGTAAAATAGAAATCAGATTACTCCAAATTCTCGTCCAACATCTTTGTTTTTTTCTTTGATTTTTTAGCTTTCTTTTTGGCTAAAAATGTATTTAAATCATCATCAATTTCTGTTGAATCTTCATCACCCAAAAGATAACCCCAAGGTTTTAATTCAGTCACATTATCAAAAACAATTTTCATCAATGCAAGTATTGGAATTGATAAAAGCATGCCCATAATTCCCCACGTCATTTCTCCAATTACTAATCCAATAATCACAATCAAAGAATTGATTTTTACTTTAGAACCTACAATTTTTGGCATCACTACATTTCCATCAATTGCATGAATTGCAATAAATGCAATTATAACAAAGAACAATTTTGAAGCTGACATTGTAGCAAATGTGATTATTAGCGTTATAATTAACGAAATAACAATTCCTACATATGGAACAACATTTAGAACGCCAGTTAAAATAGCTAAAACAAATTTGTATTTAAGTCCAAGAATAGAAAATGCAATAAAGGATAAAATTGATACGACTAACATTTGTAAAAACAAGCCAATCAAATATTGTTTGACCATTTTTTGAATAGATGTAATGACATTATAAACCTGGTCGTGTGTATTTGAATTGAATGCGTAATATAAGAATTTTACCAAATGACGACGATAAATCAACAAGAAAACAATGTATAAAAAGGTGAACAAAACTGTAACAGCCATCGATGAAACAATCGAAATTACTTTTTCGATTACAATTGTACTCGTTTCGATAGTGGTTTTGACATTCTTTGTCAAATATTCCATTTGCGCATGCGAATTAATACCAAATGTATGATGAATCCAATCTTGTAAATTCATAAAAGCTTCTATGATTTGTTTCTGAAATGTAGGCCATTCATTTGCTATTTCCGCCATTTGTATAGCAATCAAATAGAAAATTCCTAAGATAAATGCAGCGAAAAGCAAGGTGGTAATGATACTCGAAATAGCACGCGGAATGCGTAAATATCTTTCAAAAAATGCACAAACAGGTGCTAATAATATTGAAATTAAGAAGCCTAATATTAATGGAACTAAAATTCCTTTACCTATTATTGAAATAAATGTTAAACAAATGATTGACAATAAAGTGCAAGTTAGTTTTAAATAAAAAGGCCATTTTCTTATGACTTCCATAATTATGAGTGTTTTATTTTGACAATTTTTTAGATAAGTTGTATAAATATAGTTTTATTTCTTAAGATTTATTTGAATCTTACGTTTATTTCAATAAAAAAAACCACGTTATAAAAACGTGGTTTTCAGAATATAGTGAAAAATATTATTTTTTCTTTGCATTTTTGCTTTCGTCAACGATAGTCATTTCATCAATCAAACGTTGCGCATTAGCATACTTGTCAACTACCCACAAAATGTAACGAGAGTCCACCATAATATTACGACAAATCTCAGGATCATAATTTAAATCTGACATTGTTCCTTCCCAAACACGGTCAAAATTCAATCCGATTAATTCTCCTTTTGCATTCAATGCTGGAGAACCAGAATTACCACCAGTTGTATGGTTTGTTGCAATAAAGTTTACAGGTAATTTTCCGTTTTTATCGGCGTATTTTCCGTAATCTTTTTTATCGTATAAACTTAACATTTGTTTTGGTAAATCATACTCATAATCTCCCGGAATATATTTTTCCATTACACCTTCCATGTGCGTTACAGGTTCGTAATAAACCGCATCGCGAGGTTGGTAACCATCAACTTTTCCGTAAGTTACACGTAAAGTTGAATTTGCATCTGGGAAGATTTTCTTGTCTGTAAATACATCCATTTGCGCTTTCATATACGTACGCATCAACTTGTTGATTTTATCTTGATTCGCTAAATATGTAGGCGTTACTTTCGTTTGATTTGCATCTAAAATTAAACGAATTTGAGCAATTAAGGCATCTTCTTTTAAGGCTTTGATAAACTCAGCATCATTTTCAGCTAAAGTTTTGATATTTCCTAAAACAGATTGACCATTAATTTTTTTCGTTCCGTTGATTACCGAATTTCCTAAAGCTGTTTTGATATTTGCAGCAGTTGTAGTTGGTAATAAATTTTGAGGAACAACTTTGAAATAATTATCCGCTAAATCAGAAGAAATTGTTTTATCCAATTCTGGATTATAATCCTTGTGCATAGACGCAACTGTATTCAACGCTTTAGCTTTTGTTTCTGCGTAATTTTTTTGTCCAACCGCATTCAAAATATTGTTCAATGTTAACGCCATTCTGAATGTTTCTGAATTTGAGAAAAACGTTTCAGAATACATTGTGTACGCTAAATTGTAATCTTGATTTGCTTTATTAACTTGATTTAATTCAGAAATAATATTCGAATATTCACCTTTTAATTTCGGATTTTTCGCAATACGATTCATGAATTCTTGTTCATATTGTTGACGTTTTTCTACAGCTTTCGAACGGTTTAATCCTAAAACTTCGCCAATCCATTTTTTATGTGCATTCGAAATACGCGCTTGTTTAGACGCATAAGCGATACGAGTTGCATCGTCTTCACGCATTTTTTTATCAATATGAGATAATGCAATTGTACGCACATTGATACGCGCAGGATCAATTACATCTTTTATTTGCTGGATAGAAGAAGCTGGTAAATATTCGTCCGTCGTACCTGGGAAACCATATACAAACGTGAAATCGTCCTCACTAATTCCCGAAATATTAATTGGTAAGAAATGTTTTGGTTTGTACGGAACATTGTCTGGTGAATAATCTGCAGGTTTGTTGTTTTTATCTGCATAAATTCTAAACATCGAGAAATCTCCTGTATGACGTGGCCAAACCCAGTTGTCTGTATCATTTCCATATTTTCCAATTGCAGAAGGTGGCGCACCAACTAAACGAACATCTTTGTATGTTTCTGTCGTAAATTGGTAATATTTATTTCCTTTGTAAAAAGGTTTGATAAATACTGAACGATAAGCTTCTGTTTTAGTTTTTGCATTAAAATCTTCAATATTTTTCTTGATGATTTTGTTACGATCTTCCTCCGACATATTATCGTTAACACCAGCTAAAATTGCAGTAGTTACATCTTTAATGTCTACAATAAAAGTCGCTGTTAAACCTTCGTTTGGTAATTCGTCTTTCAACTCTTTAGCCCAAAAACCATCTGTTAAATAATCATTTTCTAAAGATGAATGTGCTTGGATTTCTCCATAACCACAGTGATGATTCGTTAATAATAAACCATTTGGAGAAATAACTTCAGAAGTACAACCGCCACCAAAGTGAGCAACTGCATTGTTGATACTTTTATCTCCTGTACTGAAAATGTCTTTTGATGAGATTTTCAATCCCATGTCTTTCATTTCCTTTTCATTCAATTCTGTCGGAATCCACATTCCACCACTTTGTTGTGCAAAAACGCTAAAGTTTGCAAACAAAGCCATTAAAATAGATCCTTTAACGAATAGTTTCTTCATTTTTATTTGATTATTTTATTCTACCGATTTCTTAGAATTCCAAAGATAAAGATTTTTATTCAATCGTTAATGAATTGCTTAAAACCATTATTATTAGTGAGGTTTTAAAGAATAATTTATTCATAAACTTCGATTTTATTAAGATCAATTGAACCAACAATATAGGTGATTAAAAGTGACTGAATGTTTTTATTTATTAAATTTTACCAATCATTTCTATTATTTCTAAAAAACTATTTTCTTTACTAAAACTTTTGATTTTTTCTATTACTTCAGGATAGTCTTTAAATAAAATATACAAATCCGCTTTCGCTTTTTCATATTTTTTGTCTTTCATTCTGATTAAATAAGGATAAGCAATAAGTTTATTGTTTAGATTATTTGCATCCTGAAAAATAAAGTTGAGATAATCTTCTCTAGTTCTACTAATTGGATTATACCCTGCTATAGTAATTAAGTAAATATTAAATTTTCCTTTAGAAACGACTTGCGCAAAAGATTCTTTAATTTTCGTAGTTTGTCCTATCAAAGCATAATTATCAGAGTAAACAACAAGATTTTTTAAAGAGACAAAACTCATTTTATCAATTGTAAAACCAATAATTTCATTCGGATTGTATTTTATCACTTTATCATCTTTCGTTTTTCTAAATTTTAAGTCACTATCATGACTTGGAGTCCATTTAAGCTCTCCATTTAATTCAGATAGATCATTTAATGTAACTTTTCCAGCAACAAAATCTTTGGCAAAAGAATATTCTTGAGCGTTTATAACAAGAGAACTAATCATTAGTGTGATTAATAGAATTGTTTTCATAAAAAATAAATTATTTATGAATTCGAAATTACTTTAAACAATTTATATATGCAATTTTGTTAGATGAAACGATTTAAAGAATAGCTAAGCTAAAATTAATTATTAACTGATTCTTTCGTAAATTTGACATTCGAAACACATTGTGAAATGAAACAAATTGTCGAATTCCAAGATTTAGGAATTAACAGAGATTACCAAGAAATTTGGGATTATCAAGAAAGTCTTTTAGCAGAAAATATAGCCGTAAAACAATATAACAGAGCGCAAGAAAAGGAGGGAAGTTCAGATTTTAAAAACACTAAAAATCATTTACTTTTTGTAGAACATCCGCATGTTTATACACTTGGAAAAAGTGGACATTTAGAAAATATGTTAGCTTCGAGTGATAAATTAAACGAAATAAATGCAACTTTTGTGAAAACGAATCGTGGTGGAGATATTACCTATCATGGACCGCAACAATTAGTTGGTTATCCTATTATGGATTTGGATAACTTCAAGCCAGATATTCATTTGTATATGCGCAATTTGGAGGAAGTGATTATCAAAACTATTGCCGAATATGGACTAAAAGGTGAGCGTTCTCAAGGAGAAACTGGCGTTTGGTTGGATGTAGGTCGACCTTTTGCTCGAAAAATTTGTGCAATGGGTGTTAAGGCTTCACGTTGGGTAACGATGCATGGTTTTGCACTAAATGTGAATACAGATTTGCGTTATTTTGAATACATCGTTCCATGTGGAATTCAGGATAAAGCTGTTGCTTCATTGGAAAGAGAACTTGGACATCAGGTAGATATGAACGAAGTGAAAGCGTTTACAAAAAAACATTTTGCAGAAGTTTTTGATGTAGAATTTAAATAAGATAATTCAAAAATATAATCTATTTTTAAAGACCGTTTTTACGGTCTTTTTTATTGCACAATGAGAAGCTTATTTATTCTATTTTTACTTGTTTCCACTTATAGCAAATCTCAATCGTTTGCGCCAATTATTTCGAATTATTCTAAAAGCGAATATTTGGGCGAATCGCCTATTTGGGATATTACAGAAAATAACAAGCAAGGAAAAGTATATTTTGCGAACAATAGAAATATCTTAGAATATGACGGTAATTTTTGGGAAAAATATTCGCCAAATAGCTTAACAATTATACGTTCTGTTTTTACAATGAATAATGTATTGTATTCAGGTGCATTAAATAATTTTGGATATTGGAAAACGATTGAAGGAAAGAAAGTTTACATTTCAATTTCAGATAAATTCAAAAGTTTTGAAGGATTAGAACAAGAAGAAATCTGGAAAATATTTTATCATAATCGTTCTATTTATTTTCAATCGTTCAATTATCTTTTTCAATTTGATGGTAAAACAGTTAAACGATACAAATTACCTGCGCTTTCTTCTTACGTTTATCTGGTGAAAGGTAAAATGTTAGTAGCGACTATTTCTAAAGGTATTTTCGAATTTAATAATGGACATTTTGAGCCGTTATTTGAAATTGAAAAAGGTAAATCAATTGTAATTCATGGAATAGAAAAATATGATAATGATTATTTAGTTGGTACATTAACAGAAGGAATTTTCAAGTACAACAAAACAGCTGGTTTACAAGAGTTCAATGTGGAATTCAATAAAATGCTAAAGAATTATTTAGTGTTAAAAATGATTCGATTAGAAGATAAATTAATCATTGGAACATCAAATAATGGGATTTATGTATATGATTTAAAAACTAATTCTTACAAAAATTACAATCAAAACTCTGGGTTAATCAGTAATACAATCCAAAATATAAGAATAGATTCTAAAGGAAATGCTTGGCTTGGAACGGACAAAGGTATTTCGAAAATAGAATTGAAAAACAAAACTCAACTTTTATATGATTACAATGGTCATTTAGGAAATGTTTTTTCGTTCGACTTTTATAAGGATAATATTTTGCTGGGAACAAATCATGGATTTTATAATTATTCAAATACTTCAAACCAAACAAATTCAGTTCTCGAAAAAGGTTTAATTTGGAATATAACAAATATTGATAATACAATTTATGTTTCGGATAGTTGGGGAACTTACATTTATTCAGGACTATTGAATAAGATTTCTTCTACAAATGGAGGTTTTAAATTGATCAAAAATGGAAATAAATTATATCAATCATCTTTTACGGGAATCAATGAATATATACAAGGTTCTCATAAAGAATCTACTAAAGTTTCTAGTTTAACTATTCCTATTATTGATTTTGTTATTGTCGAAAATAAAATTTTAGGAACTGGAAAAAATGGTGGTTTATATTTATTTGATCTTAAAAATAGAACAGGTAAGGAGATATTTTACCAACATAAAAAATTAGTTAATCCGCAAACTATTCTCGAAGATAACAAGGTTTTTGTACTGATTGACGATCAACATTTAGTCCGTTATGATATAAATAAAAATTTATTTTCTGATGAGAATTTAGATTCAAAATTAAAGAATATTAATCGAATTCGTTATTTAAAGGAGAATCGTTATTTAGTTGAAGCGGATAATATTCTGTATTATTCTAAAGTGGAACAGAATAAATTGATTCATTATTTAATTCCAAAAAAATTGTATGATGGAAAATTGGTTGATGACAATTTAACGGCTAAAATCAACGATCAGTTTTTATATATTAACCTCGAAAACGGATTATTGAAATATGATTTAAAATCTATACGTCGTGAATTACCAAAGATTAAAATTAAAGCAAAAATCAATCAAACGGTTTTGAATAATGAACCTAATATAGAGTATTCAAATAATTATATAGATTTTTATGTTTCAATTTTGAATGATGATTTTGCGAATTATCAATTATATTATCAATTAAATAACTCTAAAATTCAACCACTTAATCAGCCAATAATTAATTATAAACAATTAGAAAGTGGTTCATATCAATTGTCAATTTATGCTTTAAAAGATGGAAATTTTGTTGAGTTGAATCATTTTGATTTTCGGGTTAAAAAGATTTGGTATTTATCAAATTTGATGATATTATTTTATATTTTATTAATTGTTGGATCGATTCTGGCTATTTATAAGTATAACAGAATGAAGTTGAAACAAAGTTTCAGAATTAAACAAAAGCAATTTGAATATGAATTGAATTTGATGGAAATGAAACATCAACAAGAGTTGAAAGAATTAAATCATTATAAAGAAAAACAACATTTAGAAACTTCTTTACAAACAAAATCTACAGAATTGGCAGGACAAGCTTTGAAATTAGCTAATCAACGTGCTATGATCCTAGAAATTAATCAATTGTTTTCTCAATTGGAAATGAATGAAATCAATAAAAAGTTAAAAAAGAAATTTGAGAAAACGTTTTCGGAATATAGTTACAACAGAAATGAATGGCAAAATTTCGAATTAAATATTCAGGAAATTCACCAAGATTTTATTAAGAGATTAGCTGACAAGTATTCTAATTTAACTGCGAAAGACTTAAAACTGTGTGTATTCCTTCGAATGAATTTATCAACCAAAGAGATTGCTCCTTTAATGCACCTTAATTATCGATCAGTAGAACTACAACGATATAGATTACGCAAAAAAATGCAAATTCCTTCTGAAATAAACCTAAATAAGTATATGATTAATTTTTAAATATCGGAAAATAAATTACATCATAACTACATCATGTTGTAAATGTAATGATTTATAATTATTTGGTATTTAGTATTATATATTTTATTTTTTTAGAAAATTATTCTAACTAAAATTATTACTTGTTAATCAAGTGTTAAAACATTCTATTTTTGAAATAACCATTTATTGAAATAGAATGAAAAAATATTTTCTTCCATTATTTATTCTCGGGTCTTTCTGTGTAAATGCCCAAGTTACTAACGATTCTATACAGATAGGAGATCCTTTTGAAAGTGATTCTATTATACTAGATCAAGCCGTTGTGGTTGGATATGGTACTGTTAAGAAATCAGATCTTACATCAGCTGTTTCATCAGCTAATGCTAAAGACATTACGCAAATTGCAAGTACAACTGCCATGCAGTCTTTGCAGGGTAAATTAGCTGGTGTTAATATTATTAATACGGATACTCCAGGAGGTACACCAACTGTTTTGGTTCGTGGAATGGGTACAGCTTTGGGAGGTAAAGCTCCTTTGTATGTTGTGGATGGGTTAATTGTTCCAAATATTAATAATATTAATCCAAATGACATTGAAAAAATTGATGTTTTAAAAGATGCAGGATCTTCAGCTATTTATGGAGTTCGTGGTGCAAACGGTGTTGTTGTTGTAACAACTAAACGTGGTAAAACAGGAAAGATAAGAGTTAACTATGATTCATATATTGGAGTAAGAAATACTATGAATATGGTAGATATGGCTGATGCTAATCAGTACATAACTTATTTTAACGAGCAAAGAAAAGCAACAGGAGGTTCTTTGATTTCTACAAATCAACAATATAACACGAATTGGTTTGATGAAATGTTAACCACAGGACAGTTAGTTAGTAATAATGTTTCGTTGGCTGGTGCTGGAGAAAATATTAATTACATGTTCAGTATTAATAATTTCGAAGAGAAAGGAATTTTAGAAGGAAATAACTTCAAAAGAACAACTGTTCGTAGTAACAACGATTACAAATTGTTTGATGGAGTTTTAAAGATTAAACAAAACGTTAGCGCTACATTTTCTAGAGAAGTTCCTAAACCATATGGAACATTTGATACAGCTTACCGTCAGTCACCATTAGTTCCTGTAAAATATGATAACGGAAGATGGGGTTTACCTATTTTTAATACAACTACAGGAGAAGTAACATACGTTGCAAAACCAGGAGAGGTGACAAGTAATTTGAACTCTCATGGTAATCCAATGTCTACTTTATTCTATGATAATCAAAAAGCTAATTCTACTACGCTTCAAGGAAATATTGAAGCTGAACTAAAATTAGCAAAAGGTTTAACTGTAACTTCTCGTGCTGGAGGAACAAAATATTGGTACAAATACAGAGAATTTAATCCAATTAAAGAAAGATGGATTGCAGGTAATCCAATTAGAACTGCTGCTGAATTTGAAGATTTAAAAGCGAAAAATCCAGCAAGTTCAACTTATATGAATAACTCTCTAAATCTAAGTAATGTAGAAACATTTAGATGGTCATGGGAAAATTTTGTAACATTTGATCGCAAATTTGGAGATCATTCGTTCAATGTTGTTGCGGGAGTTTCTGCTGAAAAAATGGGTATTGGTCAATATTCAGATATCACAGTATATGATGTTCCTGATAAAAAACAATATTGGTCAGCTCATCATGCTTCTGGACAATACAAGGCTGCAATGGATCAAAATAATTACACTCCAATTGCTTATGCTTCTTATTTTGCGCGTTTACAATATAATTACGCAAATAAATACTACGTTTCTGGAATTATTCGTAGAGATGGCTCAAGTCAATTTAAACAAAACGAAAAATATTGGGGAACTTTCCCATCAGTTTCTGCTGCTTGGAATATTTCTAACGAAGAGTTCTTAAAAGATAGTAATGTAATTTCTTTCTTAAAACTTCGCGGAGGTTGGGGACGCTTAGGTAATGCAGATGTGCCATACAATTATACAACAATTTCTACTTCAACAGGTAGTGATAATGCGAATTATGTTTTTGGACCAGGTCAAGATTTAATTTATGGAGCTTATATCGGATCTCCAGCTTATGATATTTCATGGGAAATTGTAGATGAATGGAGTGCTGGTCTAGATTTCGAGTTATTGAAAGGTAAATTATCAGGAAGTTTAGATTACTACAACAAGACCACGAAAAATGCCATCTTAAATATTAAACAAATAGGATCGTCTCCTTATGAAAAAGATTTTTATGACCATGCTGCAAAAGTAGTAAATCAAGGTTTTGAAATTGCTTTGAATTATCGTAATGAAACAGCTGGAGGATTTAGATATTCGATAGGTGGTAACTTTAACTACAATGAAAATGAAGTGAAGTCTGTGAAAGAAGGATATTCTGGAATGACAGGAGGTTCTTTAGGAAATGGACAAATTGCAAAACGTTTAGAAGCTGGTCAACCACTTGGTTCTTTCTGGTTATATGAAGTAGAAGGTGTTTGGCAAACACAAGATGAAATAAATAGCAATGCTCATTTATCAAGTGCTCGTCCAGGACATTTACGCTACAAAGACCAAAATGGAGATGGAGTTATTGATGATCGTGATAAAAAATTCATGGGATCATATATTCCAAAATATAACTACGGAATCAATGTTAGTTTAGAATATAAAAATTTCGATTTAACGATTAGCGGTTACGGAGCTGGAGGTAACAAGATTTACAATGGTATCAAAAATACACGTTTAGGAGGGGAAAATATAACAGTTGATATGTTTAACGATCGTTGGACAGGAGCTGGTAGTACAAATTCTCATCCAGGAGCGGAGCGTGATCAAGTTGCTTCTTCTTACTATTTAGAAAAAGGTAATTATTTCAAATTAAGTAACATGACAATAGGATATAATTTTAGAGATAAAATTGATTTTATCAGAAACCTAAGATTATATGTTAGTGCACAAAATGTATTCATGATTACGAAGTATTCAGGATTTACACCGGAATTAACTTTAGATAATGTAAAAGGAAAACGTTATGATGGAAGTCCTTATGGAACGACAGGTATGGATTTCTCTGCATATCCAAATGTTAGAACATTTTTAGTTGGATTAAACGTAGAATTCTAATCTAGAAAATTTTAAAAAAATGAAAAAAAATATATTTAAAATAGTAACATTAGCTTCTATTCTTTCAATCGGAACATTAAGTTCATGTACAAGTGATTTTTTGAATGTAGATTCTCAAGAAAATATAGCTATTGATGATCAAGCTTCTCAATCTCCAGAAAAATATGTGAATGGTATTTACGGAATGTTTACAGATTGGGATTATGCATTCTCTTGGTTAGGAGTTACTGAAATGATTTCTGATAATGCAGATAAAGGAAGTTCCTCTACAGATAATGGTGGAGATAAAAGAGATTTAGACGAATTATTACATAGTTCTACAACTGGTTCTATCGAAGCTATGTGGAAACGTTTTTATAAAACAATTGGTAGAGCGTCATATTCTATAAAATATACGACAGAATCATCAATCACAGATGCAGAAAAAAATAGATTAATTGGGGAAGCAAAATTTTTGAGAGCTGTTTCTTATTTCTATTTGGTTCGTATGTTTGGAGATACTGTGATACAGGAGTTAGATGTTCCGGCGTCTTATTCAGTACGTAAACCAAAAGCAGAAGTTTATGCATACATTGAAGCAGATTTATTAGATGCAATATCAAAACTTCCTACTAAAAATGAATATGCTGCAAAAGATTTAGGACGTGCAACAAAAGGAGCTGCTCAAGCTTTATTGGCAAAGGTATATTTATACCAAGGAAAAAATCAACAAGCGTACGATATGGCTACAACCGTTGTTAATTCTGGTATTTATGATTTAGAAAGTGATTACGCAACAACTTGGAGAAAAGAAACTGAGAATGGTAAAGAGTCTTTATTTGAAATCCAAGCTCGTGGAGATGCTGTTGCGCATGGCGTTCAACAATATTCAGAAACTCAAGGAGCTCGTGGTACTGGAGGTTGGGGATGGGGATTCAATGTTCCTTCTCAAAATTTATTAGATGCTTTTAATGCTGAAGGAGATGCTATTCGTCGTGATGCAACAATCATTTTTAGAGGTGAAACTTTATATGACGGTCGTTTAGTTCCAACTTCTGTAGAAAACCCGATGTATAACGAAAAAGCGTATTCAAGTGCGAATCTTGGTTCTGCGGATGGAGACAAAAACATTCGTGTAATTCGTTTTTCTGAAGTTTTATTAATTCAAGCTGAAGCAGCAAATGAAATTGGGCAAGATGCTTTAACACCTCTTAATCGTGTTAGAACACGTGTAAAATTAGCTCCAATAGCAAGTATGTCTAAAGATCAATTACGATTAAAAATTTGGAATGAAAGACGTTTGGAGTTAGCATTTGAGCATGATCGTTGGTTTGATTTAGTTCGTACTGGTCAAGCAAAAGAGATGATGGCGAAAAATGGTAAAACTTTCGTTACTGGAAAACATGAATTGTTCCCAATTCCAAATGGACAAATTATTCAAACTCCAACAATGACTCAAAACCCAGGTTGGTAATGATTAAATTAAATAAAACAATAGTTACTTGCGCTTTTTTATGTGGCGCAAGTGCTTTTGCTCAAACAAAACAAGAAAATAAGCTGTTAGATAAAGTTCAAAAACAGACGATTCAATATTTTTGGGATTACGCTGAACCTCATTCAAAATTAGCTCGTGAACGTTTTCATCCTGATGGTTTTTATCCAGAAAATGATTCAAATATCATTACAACAGGAGGAACAGGATTTGGATTAATGAGTTTAATTGTTGGTATTGATCGCGAATTTATTCCAAGAAAAGAAGCAACTGAACGAATTTTAACAGGATTGAAATTTTTACAAAATGCAAATCGTTTTCATGGAGCTTGGCCACATTGGTTAAATGGCGAAACAGGAAAAGTAAAAGCTTTTAGTACATACGATAACGGAGGTGATTTGGTAGAAACTGCATTTCTTGCTCAGGGTTTAATTTGTTTGAAAGAGTATTTCAAAGATTCTAAAAATGAGAAAGAAATAGAGATTTCGCAATTAGCTGATCAACTTTGGAAAGAAATCGATTTCAATTTTTATACACGAGGAGAAAATGTGTTGTACTGGCATTGGTCTCCAAATTACGAATGGAAAATCAATTTTCCTTTAAAAGGATTTGATGAAACCATGATTACGTATGTTATTGCTGCGGCTTCTCCAAAACATTCTATCAATTCAGAAGTTTATTACAATGGTTGGACGAGAAATGGTGATATAAAATCAAATGATTCTGCATACGGAGTTCCATTGATTGTAAAGCATAACGGAGCTAATAAAAATGTTGGACCTTTATTTTGGGCACAATATTCATTTATTGGACTTAATCCGAACAATTTAATAGATGGAATTGGTATTGATTATGGAAAAGTAGTGAAAAATCAAGCAAAGATTCATTACATCTACAATCAACAAAAAACGGAAAGTTTCAAGAAGTACAAAAAAAATATGTGGGGATTAACGGCAAGTTATACCTTCAATCGAGATGGAACAGAAGGTTATACAGCACACTCTCCATTAAATGACAATAATGTAATTACGCCTACAGCTGCGTTATCGTCTTTCCCATATGCACCGAAAGAATCTATGGATTTCTTGAAGTTTATTTACGAAAAACAAAACAAAAGCTTGATTGGAGTAGCAGGTCCGTATGATGCGGTTGATGTAAAAAATGATCGAGTGATTACGAAATATTTGGCGATAGATCAAGGAACAATTACACCAATGATAGAGAATTATCGCTCTGGATTATTGTGGAAATTGTTTATGCAAAATGAAGATGTACAAAGAGGTTTAGACAAATTGAAATTCAAAACAACAGCCTCGAATTAAAATCAAAAAAATGAAAAAACTAATTTATTCAATTGCTTTCTTAGGATTAGCATTCAATACTTATGCGCAAAAAATAAAGTTTGATAAATCGAAATCGAAATCAGAGTTTATTGATTATGTGATGAGTCAAATGACGATTGATGACAAAGTGGGTCAGATGGTACAATATACCTATGATGGAGGTGATGTTACAGGCTCTGCAATTGATAAAAATTATATAAAATACACGAAACAAGGTATGATGGGGTCTGTATTTAACGCTACGACAACAGATATTACCAAAAAATTACAAAAAATTGCTGTTGAAGAAACACGTCTTGGAATTCCATTAATTTTTGGATACGATGTAATTCATGGTTATGAAACTATTTTTCCAATTCCACTTGGTGAAGCTTCTTCTTGGGATTTAAAAGCAATTGAAAAATCGGCTCGAATTGCTGCTGAAGAAACAGCTGCTGGCGGAGTTCATTGGACTTTTGCTCCGATGGTTGATATCGGTTTTGATCCTCGTTGGGGACGTGTTTCTGAAGGTGCAGGTGAAGATACTTTCTTAGGAAGTAAAATTGCAATAGCGCGTGTTAATGGTTTTCAAGGTAAAAGTTTATATGATTTAAATACCGTTTTAGCGTGTACAAAACACTTTGCAGGATATGCTTTAGCGCAGGCTGGTCGCGATTATGGTTCGGTAGAAATTTCTGATCGTTTCTTAAGAGATTATATTTTGCCGCCTTTCAAAGCGACTGTTGATGCAGGTGCTGGATCTTTCATGACGTCTTTCAACGAAATTGGAGGAGTTCCTTCTACAGCAAGTAAATATTTGTACGATCAAATTTTGCGTAAAGAGTGGAATTATAAAGGGTTTGTTGTAACAGATTATACGGCGATTCAGGAATTAGTTCCTCATGGAATTGCAAAAGATTTGGAAGAAGCAACTCTAAAATCGGTTGAAGCAGGAATTGAAATGGATATGATGAGTGGTGCTTTTCTTAATCATTTATCAAAATTGGTAAAAGAAGGAAAAGTAAAACAAGATGTGATTGATACTGCGGTTCGTAGAATTTTAGAAGCTAAATATGATTTAGGTCTTTTCGAAGATCCATATCGTTATTCAAATGCAAAACGAGAGAAAGAAACGGTAATGAAACAAGAGTTTTTAAATGAAGCTCGTGATGTTGCGCGTAAATCAATGGTTTTATTAAAGAATGATAAACAAATTTTACCATTAAAAGAATCTCAAAAAGTTGCGGTAATTGGACCTTTAGTTAAAGATGAAAAAAACATCATCGGAAACTGGGCTGCACGTGGAGATCGATACGGAAAAGCGTGGTCTGTTTGGGAAGGTTTGAACGATGTTTTAGGTAAAAATGCAAAAATTACTTACGCACAAGGAACAGAACTTAATTCGTCTAAAACTGATGGTTTTCAAGAAGCAATTAATTTAGCGAAAAACTCGGATGTAATTGTTGCGGTTATGGGAGAAAACGAGAATCAAACAGGTGAAGCTGCTTCTCAAACAAATATAGATTTACCAGGAAATCAGAAAGAATTATTAAAAGAATTAAAGAAACTTGGTAAGCCAATTGTTTTAGTTTTAATGGCTGGTCGTCCAATGACAATTTCGTGGGAAAATGATAATATGGATGCAATTTTATACGCATGGTATCCAGGAACAATGGGAGGTTTAGCGATTACAGATGTGTTGTATGGAAAATACAATCCTTCGGCCAAAACACCGATGACATTTCCTCGTTCTGTAGGTCAAATTCCAATTCATTACAATCAAAAAAATACAGGTAGACCTTATTTAGGAGCGAGTGATGCGGAGCAAAAATATAAATCTCGTTATACAGATTCTCCGAATTCGCCTTTATATCCATTTGGTTATGGTTTAAGTTATACAACGTTTGATTATAGTAACTTAAAGTTGAACAAATCAACGATGAGGAATGGAAAAGATGAAATCAAAGTCACTGTAAATGTTAAAAATACAGGAAACTACGATGGAGAAGAAGTAGTACAATTATATGTTCGCGATTTAGTAGGAAGTGTGACGCGTCCAGTTCGAGAATTGAAAGGTTTTGATAAAGTGATGATTAAGAAAGGAGAAACAAAAACAATTACGTTTACATTAACTCCAGAATATTTAAAATTCCACGATATCAATATGAATTATGTTGCTGAAGCTGGAGATTTCGACATTTTTGTTGGAGGAAATTCAGACGCAACGCTTAAAACAAGTTTTACTTTAGTTGATTAAATTCCTCATTTATAGTTTTAGTTAGAAATTTAATTTATTTCTCATCCAAGTAAGTATTGTTGTGCTTACTTGGAATTTTTTAACATCACACACATGAAAAAATATATTAGTTTAAGTTTAGTTTTAATCATGACAATGATAGGTTTTGCACAACAAAATTTATCAATTATGTCTTACAATATTAGATTAGCGTCTGTTGATGATGGCGCAAATCATTGGAATATTCGCAAACAAAAATTGGTTGATTTAATCAAGTATTATGATGCTGATTTTGTTGGTGTACAAGAAGCGCAAGTTCCTCAGTTAGATTTTATCAAACAAAATAATTCGAGTTTAGATTTTATTGGATCTCCTCGAAATGATGATAAAAATGCTGAATATTCTGCTATTTTCTACAAAAAAGATCAATATAAAGTTTTAGAACAACATACTTTTTGGTTATCAGAAACGCCAGAAAAAATGTCGAAAGGTTGGGATGCTTCTTATTATAGAATTATCACTTACGGATTATTTCAAGATAAAAAAACGAAAAATACATTTTGGATAATCAATACACATTTTGATAATGATGGAAAAATTGCGCGTCAAAAATCGTTAGAAATGATTGATAATTTAATTCAAAAGTTAACTGAAAAGAAAAACGTTCCAGCATTTTTTATGGGAGATTTTAATATGAATCAAAACGATGAATCTGTTAAATATATTCAAAACAAATATTTAGATACTCGTCTAAATGCGCAAATGGTTTATGGACCAGATTTTACATGGGAAGATTTTAAATTCAATGTAAAAGGAACAGAAATTTTAGATTACATTTTTTACAAAAAGAATTCAAAAGTAACGTGTAAAAGTTTCAATACGATTGATGATTTCTACGATTTCAAATATCCATCAGATCATTTACCAATTTTAGCCAAATTTTTAATTCAATAATAATTATGACAAAATCACATTTGAAATATCCTCTTATTGCAGCTTTATTGTTAAATTATTTTGCCGTAAATGCGCAAGATTTTAAACTTTCGAACAAGAAAATCGAAATATATACAACTGCTAAAAATACGAATCAACGTATCGCAAAATGGACAGATAAGTTAGCTGTAAAAAAGTTTCCACAACCAAAAGAAACAGATATTGCAATT
The DNA here is from genome assembly GCF_030324375.1 of Empedobacter sp. R132-2. Classification (NCBI taxonomy): domain Bacteria; kingdom Pseudomonadati; phylum Bacteroidota; class Flavobacteriia; order Flavobacteriales; family Weeksellaceae; genus Empedobacter; species Empedobacter sp. R132-2. The sequence goes on along the minus strand of NZ_JACAGG010000011.1, from coordinate 51,777 downwards.
TTTATTGATCCAAAACGTAAATTCCAAAAATTTGAAGGAATTGGAGGAGCTATCACAGATGCTTCAGCAGAAGTTTTAGCAAAATTGCCAAAGAAAGCGCAACAAGAAATTATCAAAGCTTATTATAGCGAAAAAGAAGGAATTGGTTATTCGTTGATTAGAACAACAATAAATTCGAGTGATTTTTCGAGCGATAGTTACACGTATGTAAAAGATAATGATAATGAGTTAAAAACTTTTGACATTGCACATGATTTGAATTATAAAATTCCGATGATTAAAATGGCAAAAGCAGAAATGAAAGATGCTTATCGTTTATATGCAAGTCCTTGGAGTCCGCCAGCTTGGATGAAAACGAATAACAGTATGTTAAAAGGAGGTTCTTTGAAACCTGAATATTACCAAACTTGGGCTAACTATTTTGTGAAATTTATCGAGAATTATGAGAAAATTGGTTTACCAATTTGGGGAGTTTCTATTCAGAACGAACCAATGGCAACGCAAACATGGGAATCGTGTATTTATACAGCTGAAGAAGAACGTGATTTCTTGAAAAATAATTTAGGTCCGACTTTTCACCAAAAAGGATTAAAAGACAAAAAAATTATTGTGTGGGATCATAACCGTGATTTAATTTACCAGCGTGCTTCAACTATTTTGAATGATCCTGAAGCTGCTAAATATGTTTGGGGAGTTGGTTTTCACTGGTACGAAACATGGAACGGAAGCGTGAATTTATTCAATAATGTAGCGTTAACTCACGAAGCTTTCCCGAATGTTAATCTAATTTTTACAGAAGGTTGTAAAGAACAATTTGATTACAATCAAATGGGAAATTGGGCATTGGGTGAAAAATATGGTTACAATATGATCAACGATTTTAACTCCGGAACAGTTGCTTGGACAGATTGGAATGTTTTGTTGGATGAAAAAGGAGGACCAAATCACGTAGGAAATTTCTGTTTTGCACCAATTCATGGTGATACTAGAAATGGACAAGTTACGTATACAAATTCGTTTTACTACATTGGTCAATTCTCAAAATTTATTCGTCCAGGTGCGCAAAGAATTGCAGCATCGTCTAATCGTTCAGATTTAATGACGACTTCTTTTGTAAACAAAGACGGAAAAGTTGTGGTGGTTGTGATGAATCAAACAGATAAACCTTATCAATATAATTTATGGATAGAAGGAGAAGCTGTTGAGGTGAATTCGCAAGAACATTCGATTAGCACAATCATTATTTCGTAAAAAAATAGAATAATTAAAGGGAAAATTATTTATAGTAAATTGCTTGACAAATTGACAACGTAAGAAGTTAAAGTCAAGCAATTTTTATTTAAAATAGAAGAAAATGAAATATTTAGTTGCCTTATTTTTAATGATAAGTTATACATATGCGCAGAAAACGATAGTATATGATAAAAAAAATAATTTAGCGTTTGATATTTATTATCCGAAAAACTATAAAGAGAATCAAACCTATAATGTATTTGCTTGGGTACACGGAGGCGGATTTTCAGGAGGAACAAGAGCGGATAAAGAAGAAATTGAACGAATGAAAGATGCTCAAGAAAGAGGTTTCGTAGCTGTTTCTATCTCGTATAGATTATTGGCAAATTCTTCGGCTGGTTTTGGGTGTGATTTGCCAAAACAAGAAAAGTTGATGATTTTTAAAGAAGCCTCTTTTGATGTTTTAACTGCGCTAAATTTTATTCAAAATAATTCAAAAGAACTTAAATTCTCGATTAATAAATTAATTTTAGGAGGAAGTAGTGCAGGAGCGGAGACTATTCTAAATGCTTATTATTTGAGAGATTTATGGTACGGAAATCAATTCAATCAAGTTAAAATTGATGGATTAGTAAGTTATGCAGGAGCGATTGTAGACAATCGTTATGTTACAAAATCGAGTGTTTTGCCAACAGTTTATGTACATGGTTTAAGCGATGATGTTGTACCAGCTTACAATGCGCCACACAGAAGTTGTTTGGATAATCAACAAGGGTTTTTTCCTTTAAATGGTTCTGCTACTTTAGAAGATTTGAATAGAAAATATAGTCAGGCATCTTTTGCTATTTTCTCTAATTCAGGAAAACATGAATGGTCTGGATTAAGAAAGCAATATTTAGACGAAGTTTTCAATTTTATTAATCAATCAATAATTGGAAATAAAAAAGTAAATAATCGAATAATTGTTGACTAATAAAAATATAAGTACATGATAAATTATTTAATGATTATAAATATAAAACAAACAAAGAGCAAAATTTCTTCTGCTCTTTGTTAAATAACCTAACCAACTTTATACTATGAAAAATCTGTATAATCTTTAAACTCCTTTGTTACGAATCACAAATAAGAATTGTAAATTTAGAAATACAATTATTGTTTTAAATTGATGTAGATCAAGAAATAATAATTAAACAAAATGTAGAATCTGATTCAGTTTTAGCTAATGGAACAATGACAATCACTCGAAAATCTGATAAAAAAAACTACAGTGATAAATTTTGAAGGAGGAACAGCTTGTTAATTCTTAAATAAAAAGACAAAGCAATTTGCTTTGTCTTTTATAGTTAGTTTTTGAAGATAAAATTAGAAATGACTTCTACTAATTCTATATTTATTGGAAGTTCTGGGTTGTTGTAAGAAGATAAATCATCTTTTGAAGTAACATTTTTTAAAACGTGATTCATCCCTTTGATAATAACAGCAGATTTAGGAGATAGGTTTTTAGCGTTCTCCGTATCAACTTGAATATCCATATCACCTTGAATCACTAAAAAAGGAATAGTTAATTTATTGATTTCATTTACAGGATTATATTTAATCCAAGAAATTAAATAAGGTTGTACACTTTTACGAAATAATGAAGATAAATTAGGATTAATATTATTTACAGTATTTCCATTTTTCAAAGAATCTATAATAGCATACGATTCGGTTTTTAATTGTTCAGGAAGTAGATTTAATTGTTTCTTAAGTATTTGGTCAATAGATTCTCCTGCACCAGAAATCGAGATGAATTTGTCGATATTTTTTGAAGATGCAAGCATTCCAATTAATGAACCTTCGCTGTGTCCAGCTATTGAAATAGAACCAAATCTTTTATCTTTTTTTATGAAAGTTATCCAATTCCTTGCGTCCTCAACGTAATCATCAAATGTAAGTTTAGACTCGTCCAAATTAGCAATAGAACTTTCTCCGATTCCTCTTTTGTCATAGCGAATAGATGCAATTCCTTTTTCAGCTAAACTATGAGCTAAATATTTCAAAGAGTTATTAATCATCATATTATTGTTTCCATTTCTATCTGTTGGTCCAGAACCAGAAATTAATAAAACAATTGGTATTTTAGATTTTGCATTTTGAGGTAAACATAATGTTCCAAATAATTTAATTTGATTTTTGTTAAGTTGAATATCTGATTCTGTGAAATCATTTTTTGATTGACCAAAAACTGTAGAACAAATAAGTATAAAGAAAAATAAAACTTTTTTCATATTTTTTGTGGTATTAATAATGATAATATTGAAGTTGAAACAATGATGAATAACAAGACAGCAATGAAAGCAAAAACTTGTTTTGTATTTTTCATGTTTGTAACAGTTTTGAAACCTATGTATAAAAAATAGAGCATTATACACAAGAAAAATATCGCGATAAAAGCTACAATTACAAGTACAATCATTGTTGGAGCTTCGTGCAAAACTTCGAGATTATTTGTTGTAACTCCTTTCAAAACCTTGTCCATACTTTTGTTGACAATTGGAATAAAATCCGTTATGAATACAATGTAATAAGCGATTCTTGAGATTAAAACAACGTTTACAATGTCTATAATTCGTGTTCTGTTATTGATGATTTTTCCTAAAATGTAAAATATGAGGATTGCAATTACTAAATTTCTCGTATTTTGATACAACAAATCGAGATAAGAATAAGAAATTCCATTTTTCTTAATGCTTAAAAAATCAGGGAAAAAAGATTCAGTAATATTGGCGATATAAGTGAAAAGGAAATGCGAAAATAGTCCAATAATGAACAGTATTTTTTCATCGAAATATGCAAATGGATTAAGGAGTTTCTTTATCATTTTTTAGTGTATTTATTGTGTTAACAAATTCATCTGGCTGATCGCAGCTCACCAAATATTTTACATTTTCTAATTCAATAGCAACAAGTTTTGTACGATTTTTTATATTGCATCGATAATTGTCCATAGATCTTCCTATCAAACCCATAAAACCTCTGCATCCAACGATTATCAAATTATTTTGAGATTTTCTTGTAATAATTTTTATTTCATTTATCGGAATAGTTATCGTTTTTATTTTTGAAATAAGATAAATATTATTCAAATCAACTTTAATTTTATTTAAAGAGATTAAATAATAATACGCAAACAATGGATAAATAATGATTGCATAAATCACCGCAACATATACTTCTGTTTCTTTAAACAATATTCCTCCAATTAAGATTAATAATACAATTAAAATAGCAGTTGTAACCTTAAAAAATAGCGACATCGATACTGAAAATTCTTTATTCATCGGACATTGTTTTTATTTTATTAATCAAATCATCTACTTTATTTCGCATGGTTGGATAGCTGACTTCAAATTCTTTCGCCATGTCTTTTAAACTTCCTGAGTTGACAAAGAATTGCATAATAAATGCTTGTTCTTCATTTGTAAGTTTCAGAAATAAAGGAAGTTCATAGTTTCCTACAACTTGTGTTTCGCAATGGTTGCAAATTAATTTTTCGACCGCTAATTCTTCGGCACAGCTGGGACATATAACAGGAAGTTTTTTCATTTGGTTAAATAATATTAAAATTAATTTTAATAAAGTTAAATGAAAGTTTAATTAATTCAAAATTTGAAATCATATTTTTTCAACTTTAATATTATTGATACATTTGCAACCTAAGTTTTAGTAAAATGAATTTTAAGAAATTAGCCCTTGCAGCATTGGCGTTAGGGACAACAGCATATATCGTTAATCACAATAAGAAAAATGTAAAATATAAACCTGCTCAAAATTTTGATTTAGGTGGATTTTTAGGGCGTTGGTACGAGATTGCACGTTTGGAAAATAAAGCACAAAAAGGACAAACAAATGTGACGCATCGTTTTAATTTGAACGAAGAAAATGGGCAATTGGAAGTGATTGTGCGCGGCTACAATGCGAAGAAAAAAGGGTGGGAAAAGATTGAAGGAATTGCAGCACAAGATATCGAAAATGTTGGGTTGTTCTCGACAACGTTTTTACCAATTTTAGCAAAAAAATTATATGTAATCGATTTTGATAAAGATTACAATAATGTATTAGTTGCAAGTGAAGATTATAAAAAGTTATGGATTCTATCGCGTAAGAAAGAGATTTCGGATAAGGTAAAAGACAGATTTTTTGATTCGGCAAAGAAAGTAGGATTTGATCCAAGTAAGTTAATTTGGCCTTCTCAAGTTCCGATTGCGAAATAAGATTATTTATTTTTAAGACATAAAAAAACCTCGAGAATTTCTCGAGGTTTTTTGTTTTATTATTTTTGGTTTTTCTTTTCCCAATCGATCGGGAAATTACAACTTTGGTATTCTTTTCCAATTTTAATGTAAGCATCACCAACTTGACGTTTTACCCAATCCATCAACAATGTACGTTCTTTATCTTGAACCGCAAATTTCTGAATTCTATAGTAATCATCTTGATAATTGATTTTATGCTCTGGATAAAATTTATTGATTTTTAAGATTCTTAAAGCTTTTCTGTTATCAAAATCATCTTCGAAAACTTGAGAAATATCTCCTTCATTTAATGTTGCAATTGCTGTAAACATTGGTAGAGGCAAAGCCATTTTCTCGAAACGATCGTCACCAGAATTTTGGTTCATGATATTTCCTGAGTTAAATTTTGTGTATTTATCATCAGAAAATCTTAATGCAGCATCTTTAAATGTCATTTTTCCGTCGTTAATTAAAACTCGAATTGAATCTAATTTATTATAAGCCTTTTTTATTTCTTCTTCCGTTGGTTTCAACGTAATCAAGATATGACGCAAATCTAATTCTTGTCCACGACGTTTTTCTAACTTAATAATATGATATCCAAAATCAGTTTTGAATGGATCAGAAATTTCACCTTCTTGTAAGTTAAACGCAACCGCATCAAACTCTTTTACCATTTTACCACGAGAAACTTTTTTGTATTCACCTCCGTTACTTGCGGAACCTGGATCTTCTGAATATAAAATTGCTTTCGTTGCAAAAGAGGCACCTTCTTCAATTTCTTTTTTGATTTCTTTTAATTGATCGATAATCTTTTGTTGATTTTCTTGTGAAACTTCAGGATAAGTTACAATATGGCTAATCGAAACTTCGTCTTTCACGTCTGGTAATTCACCTTGGTGTTTTTCGAAAAACATACGAACTTCTTCTGGTGTTGCATCAGCACCTTTTACAACCATTTCTCTTTTGTTACGCGCATAAATATTATCTTCAACGATATATTTAGTTTCGTTTTTCATTTCCGCCATTGTACGGAATCCGAAATAGTCTAAAATTTGTTTTTCTCCTCCAGCTTGAGCAATCCAACCTTCGATTTGGCTATTTAATTGACGAGTTACCTCATCTTGTGTCACTTTGATTAAAGTATCTTGTTTTGCACGATCAACCAACATTTTGTCTAACATAATGTCGTTTAGGAAATCACATTTGTCTTCGACTTGCATCCCTTGTTGTTTTGACATTAAATAATCTCGATCTACATCAGACTCTAAAACAATCTGATCTCCGACAACAGCAGCTATACCATCTACTTTAGCAAGACGTTTTGGTGTTGGTTTTGCTGTTTGTGCAAAAGTATTTACCGTAAATAATGCTGCAATTAGCAACATCATACTCGATTTAAATTTCATATACTTTAATTTCATTTTAATATTCTAAGCTCGATAAAAAAACTTACCGATGAGCAAATTTAACTTTTTTTGTTAAAGTCCAACATATTTTAATTTCCTTTAACAAAAGAATTGATTTTTTAGTTTATTGTTAAGATTAAACTAAGCCAAATGTACGCAAAGAAACATTCCAAGCAGATTCGAAATCAAAAAGATTCAAACCATGTTTTTCTTTGTGCTCATTTGCGAAACTAATTAACTTCTCAGTTGGCATATTTCCGACCATATCACTTTTTGACATTGGACATCCGCCCAAACCTTTTATAGCGCCATCAAAACGACGACAACCATTATCATAAGCGGCTTGTACTTTGGAATGCCATTCGGTATAAACGGTATGAAAATGTGCGCCAAATTCAATTTCTGGATAATGAGGAATCAAATTTTGAAACAAATCAACAATTGTTTTTTCGTCTGCAACGCCAATTGTATCTGATAAATTGATTGAAGAAATTCCGATATCAGCCATTTTTTTCGACCATTCTTTTACGATTTCTTCATTCCAAGTTTCTCCATAAGGATTTCCAAACGCCATCGATAAATAAATTAACATATGTTTACCATTATCATTTGCAATTTGGTTGATTTCTTTCACCATTTCAAATGCTTCTTCACGACTTTTATTCGTGTTGAATTGCTGAAAATTCTCTGAAATAGAAAAAGGAAATCCAATAATATCAACTTTTTCGTGTTCAGCAGCTTTTATTGCGCCACTTTTATTGGCAACAACAACAGACAATTTCGATTTTGAATTGGTTTTATCAATATTATCTAAAACTTCTTTCGTATCCGCCATCTGTGGAATCGCTTTTGGCGAAACAAAACTTCCACAATCTATCGCTTCAAAACCAACAGTCAATAAACGATTTAAGTAATCAATTTTCTTGTCAGTTGGTATAAAATCTTTGCGTCCTTGCATCGCATCACGTGGACATTCAATAATTTTAAAAGTTAGCTCACTCATTTTTTTGGTTTATTTGCGCCTTAAAGGTAGATAATTTAGTAATTTTGACAAAAATTAAAACGCAATGCAAACAGAATGGAGAGAAAAGTTGGTAACACGCTTTTTGAAATATGTTAAAACTTACACTGAAAGTGAAGCTTTTTTAGATAAATTTCCAAGTACAGACCGTCAATGGGATTTAGCAAATTATTTGGTTGAAGAGTTAAAACAAATCGGTTTAGAAGATGTTTCAATAGATGAAAACGGGTATGTTTTTGGATATGTTCCTTCTACAGTTGATCACGAAGTGCCTACTATTGGTTTTGTTTCTCATATGGATACATCGCCAGATTTTTCTGGAGAAAATGTACAACCTCAAATTTGGGAAAATTACGATGGTGGAGATATCAAATTGAACGAATCAATGATTTTATCACCAAACGAATTCCCTGAATTATCTCAATATAAAGGTCAAACAATCATTACAACTGATGGTACAACATTATTAGGTGCTGATGATAAAGCTGGTGTTGCTGAAATTGTAACAGCTGCAGAATATTTGATTGCTCATCCAGAAATTAAACATGGACGTATCGCTATTGGATTTACACCTGACGAAGAAGTTGGTCGTGGAGCAGATTTTTTTAATGTAGAGAAATTTGGAGCTGAATGGGGGTATACAATGGATGGTTCTGAAATTGGAGAATTAGAGTACGAAAACTTTAATGCTGCATCTGGTATTGTGACAATCAAAGGTAAATCTGTTCACCCAGGTTATGCGAAAGATAAGATGATTAATGCATCTAATATTGCAATGGAGTTTGCTGCACAATTACCAAACGACGAAGTTCCTGAATTAACTGATGGTCGCGAAGGATTCTTTCATTTAGCTAAAATTACAGGAAATGTATCTGAAGCAAAAATGGTTTACATTATCCGTGACCACGATATGGAGCAATATGAAGCGCGTAAAGCTTTATTTTTACAAATTGCTGCTGATATTCAAGAGCGCTTTGATCATGAAGTAATTACAGCAGAAGTTTCTGATCAATATTTTAATATGATTGAAAAAGTAAAAGAGAAATTTCAATCAGTTGAAATCGCAGAACAAGCTTTGAAAGACTGTGGAGTTACACCAAATATCAAACCAATTCGTGGTGGTACAGACGGTGCTCGTTTATCTTTTATGGGATTACCTTGTCCTAATATCTTTGCTGGAGGTCACAATTTCCACGGACCTTACGAATATGTACCAGTAGAATCTATGGAAAAAGCAACAGAAATTATTGTACGTATTGCAGAATTAACAGCTGAAGGAGCGAAATAATTCTTACAATATATCTTAAAAATAACTTAAGTTTTCTTTTTTGGTTTAAATTTTGTGTAATTTCAAATCAAATTAGAAAACTTTTTTTATGAAAAATATCGTATTGTCAGCAGCCGCTATATTTTGTTCAACTTTTGCGTTTGCGCAAGAAGAGATAAATGTTGGAGATTTTAATATCTTAAAAGTTTATGATAAAATTCCGGTTGAGTTAATTTCTTCGAACGAAAACTTAGTAAAAATAGATGGAGTTAATGCGAGCGATGTTCAAGTTGAAAATAACAAAGGTGAACTGAAATTGAAAATGACAGGAACCAAATTGATGCAAGGAGGAGAAGCAACGGTTAAGGTTTATTACAAATCATTATACGAAATTCAGGCAAGTCAAGGTTCTCGCATTTATTCTGATGATGTTGTAAAATCACAAGCATTGTATTTGACATCTAACGAAGGTTCATCTATCAAATTACCAATCGAAACATCAAAATTAGAAGTCAAAATAAATTCTGGTGCTGAAGTAATTTTAACTGGTGATACTGAATTTCAGACTGTAATTGCAAATTCTGGAGGGAAATATTATTCGAAAACATTAAATTCTGATACAGCAAGTTTAACAACAAATGCAGGAGGAGTAATAGAAGCGAGAGCGGAGAAATCTGTAGATGCAAAAACTAGAGCAGGAGGAGTGATTGATATTTATGGTAATCCAACGCAACGTAATCAGAAAAAATTAGCTGGTGGAAAAATTAATTTTAAATGATTTAGAACTTTAACAATAATATAAAAGCAACGATTAATTCGTTGCTTTTTTTGTCTGATATAACAAATAAATCAATTCGACATATTTGCTATAACTTATAGTTCCTTCTTGATTATTAGCCTTCAAAAACTGATTATTTAACTCAGAAAAAGTATCGCTCGTAACACCTTCATATTTCAAATAATGTTTTAATTCGGCTTTTCTGTCTTGCTTTATTTTAGAATGCATATTATCCAATTCCATTTTCACAAAATACGGATCAGATTTGTAAATAGCACCTAAAAGCGTATAAATACTTTTATAATAAAACGAATAATTAATTTCAGGATTTCTAGATTTTGTACCTAAATAATAAGCTAAAAAATTAGCTTCACTTTCTGATGCAAATCCCATTTGGTGTCCATATTCGTGGAAAAGTGTTGCAGGTTGTTTCAAATTTGTATTGTATCTGTTCAGATTTGCTTCTGCCGTAAAAGGGTTATAGTATCCCAAAATACCCATATAATTTTGCATTTCCGAAATCCAAGATAATTTGTATTGTGTATCTTTTAATAATCGATAATTTTTTAACCATTTTACATTATTTACTTGGTGTTGTAAAGCAAAAAATTCTTGATTATAATCTTTTAAATTAGATTTGAATTTTATCGTTGTTGTCGAATCATTATGTTCGATTAAATTTCTTGCTGATATTGCTTTATCAAGCTCGTAGCAATAGATTTCTTTCAGAATTTTAGGTTGAATAACGATTTTTTCTTTGTCAATAGTTAACGTTTCTTTTTTGTACATCACGCCCCAAGCAAACGTGTAAATAAAATAGATGCAGTTTACAAAAATCATAATACAATAAATTGAATTCGAAATTTTTTCTTTCGATTTGAAAGAACTTCGAATCAATTTAAAAATCAATACAAAACCGATTATTCCAATGATTAAATAAAACAATTCTCCAACAGGAAAATGAACTGAATTCGTGATTTTTGCAATAAATCTTGAAATTGGAAATGTAAGATGATTGACGATGAAATCATCAACGCTTTCTATTGAAAATAGTATCGAAAATAAAATAATTTGAAATAGAAAAATAAGAATACTTCGATAAGTTTTATTCAACTTCTTTAGCATATTGATTGGCGATATAACTGATATAAATTAACTGAAAAGTGTGGTAAAGCATAATCGGAATCAAATAAATACCGATATCTCCCGTGAAAATAACCGCTGCAATTACCGAGCCATGAACCAATGATTTTTTAGTCGAACAAAATTGAATTGTGATATCATCTTCTCGATTAAAATTCATTTTCTTACCAATCCATTTTGAAAGTTTGAAAAAGAAAAAGAATAACGCAACTACAATTATGAAAACTGCCAACAACGGAAGAACGCCTAATTTTGTAAATAATCCATCCAAAAAAGTATGACTAAAACTGTTGTAAACAATAAGTACAATGGTTAGTTTATCTAAATTACCGAATTGCTTTTTATATTTATTGTAAAAGAACCCTAAATAAGGTTGAAGAAGAGCTCCGATAAAAACAGGTAAAATAATTTTAAGAACTAAATCCAAAAAAGTTCCTAATAAATCAAATTCACCATTACTTTTTGATAAAAACAAACTCATCCAAAGCGGTGTAACAACAATACCTATTAGTCCAGAAATACTTGCGTTAAAGATAGCACTTGGTATATTTCCTTTCGCAATAGAAACCATTACAACTGACGAAGAAACTGTACTTGGTAACGCGGCTAAATAAAATATTGCGACATACAGAGTAAAATAAATTGGGTAATTTTTTATGAAAGGATAGAAACACAAGACTAATAATGGAAAAAATATAAATGTGATGGATTGAATCAAGACATGCATTTTCCAATTTGCTAAATCTTTAAAAACTTCTTTCCAATTAAGTTTTAATCCATAAAAAAAGAATACTAAGATAACTCCAATATCAATTATTGTATTCAGATTGAAATCCTTGTAAGACCACAAACTAATATCTGGGAAAAAATATGCGACAACAATGGCAACGAATAAAAACAGAATAAAAGGGTCGGGTAATTTATTTAGAATTTTCAAAATCAATAAAATTTAAACAAAAATAATAAATAAGATGATAAACATTTACTAAATATTTAATACTTTCGTTTTAAAGTAGAAAAGGGTATAATGTTAAGTATTTGTAAATTGATTAACTTTTTTTTATATTTGTATTTAAATAACCTAAAATCTATCTTATGAATACGTGTCTTCAATGTAACCAAACTTTATTTGGTCGAAAAGACAAAAAGTTTTGTAACGATTTTTGTCGAAATTCTTATAATAATAATCTTAATCGTGATAAAGTAGAAATTGTACGAAATATTAACAACAGATTAAGAAAAAATAATCGTATCTTAAAAACTTTATTAGAAGAAGGAGCTCGTTCGGTAAATAAAAACGAATTGAGTTTGAGAAACTTTGATTTTAAGTACATTACAAATGTAGATGAATCAAAAAATGGCACAATTTTTTATGTGTACGATGTTGGATATCAAGAGTTAAACGAAGAAAATTATTTATTATTTCAGGAATAAATTTTTATTTTTTTATTGAAAAAAGCGCGTCAACATGTTGATGCGCTTTTATATTTTAACTAAATCTGTTCTTTTTTATACGTTATATTTTATGACTAATTTTTGTTGCGATTAAGTTTAACTTTCTAAAATAACTTAACTTTGTGCCAAGATGAAAAAAGATATCAATCAACTTGATCCGAAAGAATTTATTCTGATTAAAGGTGCAAAATTGCACAACTTAAAAAACATTGATTTAGCGATTCCAAAAAATAAATTAGTCGTGATTACTGGGATGTCTGGTTCTGGGAAATCTACTTTGGCTTTTGATACGTTGTATGCGGAAGGTCAGCGTCGTTATGTCGAAAGTTTATCGTCTTATGCACGTCAGTTTTTAGGAAAATTGGATAAGCCTCAAGTTGATTATATCAAAGGAATAGCGCCAGCAATAGCGATTCAGCAAAAAGTAAATTCTACAAATCCGCGTTCTACAGTTGGAACAACGACAGAAGTCTATGATTATCTAAAGTTGTTGTACGCACGAATTGGAAAAACATATTCACCGATTACAGGAGAATTAGTTCAAAAAGATTCGGTAACGGATGCGATTGATTATCTAAAAACTTTTGTGGCTGAAACTAAATTTATTCTTCAAATAAAATTGGTTGTGCCAGAAGAGCGTTCGTTTGCAGAACATTTGAATATTCTTCAACAGCAAGGGTTTACACGTTTGAGTGTCGATGGAAATCAAGTGAAAATTGAAGATTTAATTTCATTTAATTTTGAACCTCAACCCGAAAATGATATTCATCTTGTCATTGATCGTATCGCTTTGCCAACAGAGGACGAAGAATCTTTTTATCATCGTTTGGCAGATTCTATCGAGACGGCTTTTTTCGAAGGAAAAGGAGAAATAGCGATTGTAAATGTAGAAGATAATACGGTAAAATATTTCTCAAATAAATTTGAATCAGATGGTTTGATTTTTAATGAACCAACTATTCATTTCTTTAGTTTCAATAATCCTTATGGAGCTTGTCCAACTTGCGAAGGTTACGGGAAAGTAATTGGAGTTGAGGAAAATCTTGTCGTTCCAAATAAATCGTTGTCAATCTACGAAGATGCGGTTGTAGCTTGGAAAGGCGAGAAAATGGGCGAGTGGAAAAATCATTTTATCAAACTTTCTCAAAAAGTAGATTTTCCAATTCATAAACCTTATTTTGAATTATCCGAAGAGCAAAAAGACTATTTGTGGCACGGAGATAACGACTGGGAAGGATTGGATGGTTTTTTTAAAATGGTTGAGGAGAATACATACAAAATTCAATATCGTGTAATGTTGTCTCGTTATCGTGGTAAAACAACTTGTCCAACTTGTAAAGGAAAGCGTTTGCGTAAGGAAACGAATTACGTGAAAATTGCGGATAAATCGATTAATGATTTGGTTGATTTACCTTTGAATGAGTTGAATGATTTCTTTACAAGTATTACATTTAACGAATATGATCAGCAAATTGCGGGTCGAATTATATATGAGATTAAGTCGCGTTTAACGTTTTTGTTAGATGTTGGTTTAGAATATTTAACGCTAAATCGTGCTTCGAATACCTTGTCTGGAGGAGAATCTCAACGTATCAATTTAGCAACTTCTTTGGGAAGTAGTTTGGTTGGTTCGATGTATGTGTTAGACGAGCCTTCGATTGGTTTACATTCGCGTGATACAGCTAAATTTATTACGATTTTACATCGTTTACGCGATTTAGGCAATACAGTGATTGTGGTAGAACATGATGAAGACATTATGAAAGCTGCCGATTATATCATCGATATTGGTCCAGAAGCGGGAACAAATGGAGGTGAAGTAGTTTTTGAAGGAACCTATGATGAATTATTAAAAGGTGATACATTAACGTCGAAATATTTAAACGGAAAATTAGAGATTGAAGTTCCTAAAAAACGTTTGAAATCTCCTAATTATCTGAAAATTATTGGAGCAAGAGAAAATAATCTAAAAAATATTGATGTTAAATTTCCTCTGAACGAATTAACCGTTATTACAGGTGTTTCGGGTTCAGGGAAATCTACCTTAATGAAAGATATTTTAGCACCAGCTGTTCAGCGTCATTTCGAGATTTTTGGAAATAAAATCGGTGATTTTGATGAGTTAGTTGGAGATCTGAAACAATTGGAAGGAATTGAGTTAATCGATCAAAATCCAATCGGGAAATCTTCGCGTTCTAATCCTGTGACGTATGTAAAAGCTTACGATGATATCCGAAATTTATTTGCCAATCAGAAAGCGAGTAAAGTGATGGGATTTCAACCAAAACATTTTTCGTTTAATGTAGATGGCGGACGTTGTGATGCATGTAAAGGAGAAGGGACAATTACCATCGAAATGCAGTTTATGGCTGATGTAGAGCTGGTTTGTGAAGATTGCCATGGCGAACGTTTCAAGAAAGAAATCTTAGAAGTTAAATTCGAAGGAAAATCGATTTCAGATATTTTAAATCTAACAATTGATGAAGCAATTGACTTTTTTGCAACGCATCAACAAAATAAAATTGTCGAAAAGCTGAAACCATTACAAGATGTTGGTTTGGGTTATGTAAAACTTGGGCAATCGTCGAATACGCTTTCTGGTGGAGAGGCACAACGTGTGAAGCTGGCTTTTTTCTTGACGAAAGGAGAAACGACAAATAAAACCTTGTTTATTTTTGATGAGCCTTCTACAGGTCTGCATTTCCATGATATTCAGAAGTTGATTAAAGCATTACGTGCTTTGATTGATTTGGGACATTCGGTTTTTGTAATCGAACATAATATGGATATTATCAAAGTTGCCGATTGGGTGATTGATCTTGGTCCAGAAGGAGGGAAGAAAGGCGGTTATTTGGTTGCCGAAGGTACGCCAGAAGAGATTGTCAAAGTAAAAGAGTCCTACACAGCTCAATTCTTAAAAGAGAAATTATAACAGAAATAAAATAAATTATTAAAACCGAGTTTAGTTCGGTTTTATTTTGCGTTACATTTTGGGTGATGATAAACAGGGAAATTGCACGAATTCGCAATAAAACACAATTCGTTTGCTTTTTTATGAAGTGAAAGCGCCAACTCGATTTGTGATGAATTAGAAATAATGATTTCAGGAAATAAATCTACTTTTATAATTTTTCCACTTCCATCAGGATTCACTTGCAATGTGGCCTCCGAATGATCTTGGTAAGAAATTACTTCGATTTTATGTTGTGTACAACAATATAAATACGACATCATGTGACAAGAGGTCAAACTACTCAAAAGCAAATCTTCTGGATTGTATAAGTTTGGATCACCTTTGAAAGTTTTCGCAGCAGAAACTTCTAAATCAGGTTTTCCTTCAATCGAAATGTAATGACTTTTTGTATAAATTCTGGTTGAAGAATCTGTTTGAGGCTCTTTCTTAATCCAATTTAGGGCAACTTTAAATAAATGATTCAAGGCTTAATTTTTATCAAAAATAATCTTTTCTAAAAGAAAAACACAACTGAGAATCCTCAATTGTGTTTTCAAAAAATGTTATAATTTATCTACTATTTACTTTCTTAAATAGACATTTCCATATTTCGAAGAAAATTCTTGCAATGGCTGTTTACCTACGTTTGCTGCAATTACAGAATGAAAATTATCTGATTTTATAGTTTTGATTGCAAAATCTAGATTCGTGTACATCTTCCCAAAAAAAGTTTCCACTTTTATTTCTCCAATTTGTTTTGCATTCATTGTTGCATCTACACTTCCATATGTTGATTGTGCAATAATCGGTGCATCAAAATTGATAACTTCAATTGTTCCATACGTTGATTCGATAGTCGTTTTCATATGTTCAGGAACTTTGATTTCCAATGTAATATCCATTTGTACACCTGTAGAAACCGAAGAGGATTTAATGTCATTTGCATCAATATATTTTTGATAGTCCTCTTTGGTTTGAAATTGTTTTTTCTCACTACCAAAAGTCGCTGTCACATGATGTGGAATATCTTCTAGTTTTACAACTTTACCTTCGATGGTTTTTCCTTGACTGTTTTTGCTTTCAGTTAAGTTGAAATTCGAGTCATTTTTACCATTATTGATATTAACATTTCCAGAGATACTCACTTCGTTTTGTTTCCATGTTGTGATTTTAACGATTTGTGGATAATCAAATTTTAATGTTAATTCTTGCCCTTTTTCAACTGAAAAACTCTTCTGAATTTTTGTTTGAGCGATTGATAAATTTGCCAATAAGCCCATTGCTAAAGATAAAATTACTGTTCTCATAACGCTCTCAAATATATTTTACTGTAATCTGATCTGAAAAGGAAACTTGTTCCACCACCATTTAACGTTCCTGTTGCTTGATTGTTAATTTTTATCATTTCAGATGATTTATCAACTGTTTCTAATTTTAACGATAATTCAGGTGCAATCAAAATATCACCAAACGAAGTTGTTAATTTTACATTTGCTTTAGAAGATTTCGGAATCGAAGCATCCACGTGACCATAGATCGACACAAGCGACAAAGGACCTTTTACATTTTGACTAAATTTAGCATCGATAGAACCATAAATCGTGTTGATTGTTGCAGGACCCGTTACATTCTCTAATACAATATTGTTGTAGCTTGCAGTTGCTTCAACTTCATTTTCAATATTTTTGAACGTAATGGTACTTCCAAATTGAGATTGATGATTAAATGAAATTGTTACACCTTTCGGAACCAATATTTTGATGTTTGGAGGTGTCATTTGTTGAAGTTGTTTTACTTCGATTACACCATTTTTTTCTACAACATTTATTCCTAATTCAGTGTTGTCTTCAAGTCCTAATGAGTTGATTGAGCGCAATCCTTTTGCTCTTTCGTCATTATCTCGCGATCTTGTTTTAGTAGAAAAAACAATTTCGTTTCCATTGTAACCTTCGACTGTAACTCGTCCAAGATCAAGGTTCAGTTTTCCTTTACTTACAGCTAATTTGTACGTTTTCGAATTATCTTCATTCGCACTTTTCGATTCGTTTTGCGCAAAAGTGTACGTAGACATCATCATAAAAGATGCAGCTACCAAAAATATTTTTCTTATCATTTTTTGATTTTTTGTTAATTATTATTTTCTAAAAAGAACCGCGTACGCTTCGTCTTTCACAAACGGTTTTGTTGTAGGATCCAAAACCATTTCTTGTAATTTATTTGTTAATTTCAAATCGATTTGATCGTTATTGATATGCGCTATCATTCCTATTAATTCCATTTGTACCATCGGATCATCTTGCTTCATAAAAATGTCTGTTAACTCTTTTGAAACGTCCGATTTAGGTAATTTTGAAGCAAGTGCTTCGAGTGCATTTAGTCGCACAATTGTATTGTTGTCATTTAAAGCTAAGTTGTATAAACTCTTTTTTAAATTGTGATCAATACTTGGTAAATCAGCTATTTTTGCAATTGCATTAATACGATTACTTGTTGATTCTTGATCGTTTAATGAACTTAAAATTTCATTTTTAAGGTTTTCATCTATACCAATTAATTCTTCTTTTGCTTGAACAACTTTTTCAACTTTTTTCTCTTTCGTAATTCTTACAAACTGAATTTCTTTTTCATTTTGTTCAGTTTTAATTTCAGTTGGATAAACAATTTCTGGTTGAACTTCTTCTACTTTTTTAACCTGTTTTTCCTTAACAACTTCAATTGTTTTTGGCGAATTTACTTGATCATTTTTCAAGAAAAAATATCCACCAACACTCAATAGAACAAGCGCAGAAGCAGCAATACTCCAATTCTGAATTCTCCATTTCTTAGGTTGTTCAATTACCAACGTTTTTTCTTCCTGTTTAGGAATCTCAGCCTGAATTCTTTTCCATAATTCTGCAGAAGGTTCTTTGTTTTCAAAGGCTTCTCTGTTTTTTTTGATATGTTTTTTTAAAGAATCATTCATTGCAAACGGTTTGTTGTAAGGTTTCGTAAATTTTCTTTTTTGCACGATGATATTTACTTCTCACCGTGTTGTGGCTCAATCCCAAAAGTTGAGCAATGTCTTCTTGCGGCATGTCTTCGAACAGAAATAGATTCACAATTGTTCTTGTATCAGTAGGTAATTCTTCAATCGCTTGTTGCAATTCTTCAATTTTACCATCCAATATTTGTTTTTCTTCCAAACTTTCTTCACTGTCATCAATAATATTTGCTCCATCAACATCAGAAAAATAAACTTTATTTTTTCGTAAATGTGAAATCGATTTATTAATCGCAACTCTACTGAACCAAGCTCCTAAATTCTCGATGCTTTTCAACTTTTGAATATCAGAAAAAAGTGAAATAAAAATTTCTTGTGTCAAATCTTCCGCATCAGAAACTTCTGTCACCAAACGATAAACAGAATTGTAAACTGATTTCGAATAGCGATGATAGAGCTGAGTATAACCAGCCTCTACACCAGATTCGCACCAATCTAATAGTTGTTTATCATTTATTGAAAAATTTTCTTTCTCCAAAATTTTCAAGGTTTCATTGTTGTTTCTATTGTATAGACGCAGCAAGTTTTTGAATGTTGCATCAATTTTTAAAAAAGTTTTTGAAATTTAACAATTATTGAATTATTCACCCTGATTTTCAGTGATAATAAGCGAAATTAAATTTCTAAAATTATCCTACTCATCTATATTCTTGATTATTTTTCTATTTTTGTTAGACGTATACTTAGTCGAAATTGAATATGAAAAAAATAGTTATCATCTTATCTTTGGTTGTAGGAACCAAGTCTTTTGCGCAAGAAATTGAAGTAAAAAACCTTAAAAAACACGTTTATTTTTTGGCTGATGATAAAATGAAAGGAAGAGGGACTGGAAGTGAAGAAAATTTGAAAGCTGCAAAATATATTGTGAAAGAATTCAAAAAATATAAACTTCAACCTTTAGGAGAAGATGGCTATTTTCAAGGATTTGAGGCAAAAGTAAAAAAAGTAAAAGTTGTTGACAGTATTCGTTCTGCAAAAAATGTGATTGCTTTTTTAGATAATAAAGCGGAAAAAACGATTGTGATTGGTGCGCATTACGATCATTTGGGAGAAGGAAAGCAAGGTAGTTCTTTGGCGAAAGATAGCTATGGAATGATTCACAATGGTGCTGATGATAACGCTTCTGGCGTTGCTGGTTTGTTAGAATTAGCAAGATTTTACAGTAAAAATAAAATGACAGAACCTGTTAATTTTTTATTTATTGCTTTTGGTGCAGAGGAATTAGGTTTGGTTGGTTCACGTTATTTTGTGAAACACCCAACGTATGATTTATCGAAAGTGCATTGGATGTTGAACATGGATATGATTGGTCGTTTGAACAAAGAATCAGGTGTTTCGATTATAGGTTATGGAACTTCTCCAACTTTTGAAACAATTTTTAATGAAATTAATCCGACTGATTTTGTCAAATTTTATACAGGTTATGAAGGTAGAGGTGGTTCGGATCAAACTTCGTTTTATGAGAAAGATATTCCAGTTTTATTTTTCCATACAGGCGGTCACGACGATTATCACAAACCAACTGACGATGCAGATAAAGTAGATTATGAATCGTTGAAAGGAATTCTTAATCTCGAAAAAGCTGTGATTGAGGGGAGTTTCAAAATTGAAACGATGCCGTTTAGAACCACTGATAAAACTGAAAAATAATTGATAAAAATCTAAAATTATTTTTTTTCAATCCGTATTTTTGCAACAAATTTCAACGATTGAAAACGGATCTTTTATTAATCACACCACCTTTTACGCAATTAAATACACCATATCCTGGAACAGTTTATTTAAAAGGATTTCTAAACACACTTTCATATTCAACTTTTCAAGCTGATTTAGGTTTAGATGTCATCTTACAATTATTCTCAAGAAAAGGTTTAATTGATTTATTTGAATTTATTCAAAATCAAGAAATTGAATTAGGTGATAATAGTAAAAGAATGGTGATGTTAAGCGATGAATATATCGCAACTATTGATCCTGTTATCCGATTTCTACAAGGAAAAAATTCGACCTTAGCTGATTCAATTATTCAAGATGGATATTTACCAGAAGCTTCTCGTTTTGCGGAGGTTGAAGATTTGGAATGGGCCTTTGGTTCGATGTCTTTTCAAGATAAAGCGAAACATTTAGCAACTTTATATTTAGAAGATTTATCGGATTTAATTATTGAAGCGGTTGATGAAAATTTTGGTTTTTCTCGTTATGCTGAACGTTTGGGAAGATCAGCAAATTCTTTTGATGAATTGTATCAAGAATTACAAAAAGATCCAACTTATATTGATAAAATTACACTTTCGGAATTAGAAAAATTAATTCAGAAAACGAATCCAAAAATGATTGGTTTTTCGGTTCCTTTTCCAGGGAATTTATATTCGGCTTTTCGTTGTGCGCAATATATCAAGACAAATTATCCTGAAATTGTGGTGGATATGGGCGGAGGTTTTCCAAATACGGAATTACGTTCTTTAAGCGATCCTCGAGTATTTGAGTTTTTCGATTTTATTACATTAGATGATGGTGAAGCACCAACTGAACAGTTGATAAAATACATCAATCAAGAAGTTGAAATTTCTGATTTGAAAAGAACTTTTACCCTTCAAAATCATCAAGTTTCTTATATCAATAATCAAACTATTCGAGATTATAAATTTAGCGAAGTTGGAACGCCAGATTATACGGATATCAAATTAGATCAATATATTTCTGTCATCGAAGTGGTTAATCCAATGCATCGTTTGTGGAGTGATGGGCGTTGGAATAAGCTGACAATGGCGCATGGTTGTTATTGGGGAAAATGTACGTTTTGCGATATTTCGTTAGATTATATCAAAATTTATGAACCGATTGCAGCAAAACAAATTGTGGACAGAATGGAAGAGTTGATTGAAACAACTCAAAATACAGGTTTTCATTTTGTTGATGAAGCAGCTCCACCAGCATTAATGCGAGAAGTTGCGTTAGAAATTCTTCGAAGAAAATTGACCGTAACGTGGTGGACAAATATAAGATTCGAGAAAAGTTTTACATACGATTTATGTCGATTACTAAAAGCTTCGGGCTGTATTGCGGTTTCTGGAGGTTTGGAAGTAGCTTCGGATCGATTGTTGAAATTGATTGATAAAGGTGTAACAGTGGAGCAAGTTGCGGTTGTAAATCGAAATTTTACCGAAGCTGGAATTATGGTACATGCATATTTGATGTATGGTTTTCCGACACAAACAAAGCAAGAAACGATTGATAGTTTGGAAATGGTGCGTCAAATGTTCGAATTAGGAATTCTTCAATCAGGATTTTGGCATCAATTTGCGATGACAGCGCATAGCCCAGTTGGGTTGAACCCAGAAAAATATGAAGTAATTAATCATAGCACCGAATTAGGAACTTTTGCGAATAATGATATGATTCACGAGGAAAAATCAGGTTTAATTCATGATCAGTTCTCGTATGGATTAAAGAAATCATTGTTTAACTATATGCACGGTGTTGGTTTTGAGTTGTCGCTGAATGAGTGGTTTGATTTTAAAGTTCCGAGAACGTCAATTCAACCAAATTATATCGAAACAGTTTTGAATAATGAAACTTTTGTAATGTATAAACCAACGCAAAAAGTAGTTTGGTTAGGAGGTAGACCACAAATAGAATTTGTAACGAAAACAAAAAAAGGAAAAACTTTTGAGAATGCAGTTTTACAATTTCATACCAAACAAGATTATCTTGAAATTGTTGTAGACAAAGAGATTAGCGAATGGTTGGTTGATTTTATTCAATACTTGAAAGAAAGTCCAAAAGCAGTTTCCTATCAACAAATGAAACAAAGTTTTGAAGAAAAAATACAAACCGATTTTGAGATTTTTATTTATTCAAAACAAGCCGAAAAATTAAAAGAAACAGTTTTACTGATTGTATAAACATAAAAAAACCTTGAATTATTCAAGGTTTTTTTTTTAGTAGATATGAATTTGTATCATTTTTGATTAAATGATTTTAAAGAATCATCAGAATTAAACATTCTTTGGTATAGAATCTAGTTCTTTAGTTTCTATAATGTTTGGAGCAACTTTTTTTAATAATGTACTACGGATTAGTATCAATATTTTTCATGTTTAATAAAATTAAAACATATATAGATTTTACTTTACTTTAACCAACTCTACACGTCTATTTTTAGCTTTATTTTCTTCTGTATCATTTGCTACCAATGGTTTTTCAGCTCCGTATCCTATAGCAGATAAACGTGTTTTATCAATACCTAAAGCAATTAGTTTTTGCATTACAGCATTTGCACGATCATTAGATAGTTTTTTGTTATGCTTAGCGTCGCCAGAATTATCAGTATGCCCTTCAATTGATATTTTTAATGTGTTATCTTTCTTTAAGGCATTTGCAATTTCAGTCACAATCTCATCACCTTCTTGCGTGATTTTTGCTTGATCAACATCAAAATTAATATATAAAATAGATTTTCCATTCTTAGTCAAATCCTCAGCAATTTCGTCTGCTGTTACTTTGGTGATAGTTTGCTTAAAGTCTGTTTCTTGTAGTACATTAAGCGAAGCACCAGCATTGTTAGAAAGGTATTGTATATATACATTTCCTTTATCTTTTGTACGTAATACCCAAAACTTCATATTTTGTCCAGCGTATCCCATATCACCTTCGCCTCCTTTATTCGGATCTTGTTTATTGTAACGCTCATATTCTTCTTTGGTTATTTCACCATCAAACACTTTAACAGCCCCGATAGATTGTAAATAATCAGCCATACTTTTTTCAAAGAAATTTTGCGAAAATTCTTCTCCTTGTTTAGGTGAAACAAAAGTTTTATACAACTTTCCTTCAAAAGGTGTCATAACACCGTTAATAGGAAAAAAACATATGTCAAATTGTTTTACCAAAGGTTTGTTCATTTCTTTTAAACCTTGCGGAAGATTTATGAAAGGAAAATCTCCAATATCAGCTGTTGAAAATGGAATTTTGCTGATGTCAAATCCATTATTAGCAACCGTATTTTCTTGTTTTTGATTAGTATCTACTATAACATTATCCGTTTTCTTTTCTTCTGTTTTGTTGTTACAAGAAACAATCAAAGTAGCTGCAATCGCTACAATAAATAGTTTATTCATCGCTGTTCAAATATTAATTTTATAGTATTATTTGAGATAAAAATACTATAAATTATTATCATACAGTTATTTATTTGCGTAATTTTTTTAATCTTTTATTTAGATCTTTATTAAAAGTCATCCTCTTTTTTATTTTACGAATATTGAATTCATATGCCCTTCGGGGAAGCTCATCCAAAAAAAAAAATTGAAATTAAAAATTTGAAATTAAAAGGAGGAGCCACGGTGTGGCTCAGGTACTACTTATTTCTAATTTTCATTTCTTCCTTTCATTTTTTATTCATTTCCTGTTTATTTTAATTATTGGTATTCATATGCCCTTTGGGGAAGCTCATCCAAAAAAACATTTGAAATTAAAAGGAGGAGCCATGTTATGGCTCAGGTATTTTAAATAAATTATTTCCATAAAGTTGGCAACTCGCTTTGCTCAAACACTCCAACTTTTTTTATTCCAATAATTTAGAGTTGAATTGCATTTCGATTCTAAATCGTCGGATTTTTAACTCCTTTTTCAATATTCAAAATCCTTTTTTTACAATGAATTTATAAATCGTCATTGCTGAAAAGTCGAGTGTCAATTCGGCGTAAAGAGCGTTAAAAATGATTTATGTTCGCATTTCATATGCGAATGTTCTAAAGCATTTAGCGAGTAGCCGTTATTGACCGACTTGTAAGCACAGACTTGACTTTTTTGGTTCGTTTTTGTGTCAAGACTTCCCCGAAGGGCATATGAATTCATTTGAAAACAATAATAACTCATGAATAAAAATGAACATATAATTATTAATCAACTTGTAACAATTTTACCTAAGCTCCACAGGAGCTTCTCCTTTTAATTTCAAATGTTTTTTCATCAAGGAAAAAAAGAATGTAAAATTCTTTCTATCACTTTTTTATGAGCAAAAAAGTAATCAAAAAACTCTTGGCTGTAAACCTCTCTACTAAAAATGTTCTCATTCCACTAAAGATTTTACAAACCCTACGGGCTAAAACCTTTTTAACGTTGCACTCAACCATTTTCTTAACGTGAGAGTTTTAATGCCGGTTTTTCATCCTTTTTCAATACTCAAATTCACTATTTAACAACGGATTTTAGAGTCGACATACGATTTGCAGACGAGTTTCAATCCATTGAAACAAGCGTAAAAAAGATTAGTGAGCGTATGCGAATCATTTAATCTTTTTAGTGCGTGAGATGGTAATTGAACGTCGAAAATCGCGGTCTTGACTTTTTTGGTTCGTTTTTGTGTCAAGACAAAAAATGAACGTAATAAAATAATTATCTTCTTATTATCGTAAATTATGATCAGAACCTCATTCTTAATCTTAAATACATACTACTTTTTACATACTACAATTCTTACATCTCAATTCAAAAATCGTTTACATACATTCTACTGCCACTATGTTGCCTTCATCTTGCCTTTATGTTGGGAGTATCCTGCTACTACTTAGAGATGAAAATGTTGTTTACGTTTTTCTTTTTAATTGTTTTTGTTCAAATTGAATTTCAATTGTTTTATATATTCATAAGGGCGAAATGAAGTCACTTGAAAGAATACATTCGAAAATTGACGAGAAGATGAAAAACCTACTAATTCTGCTAAATCACCAATTGAATGTTGATGAAACTGATCTGAATCCTTTAGGAGATGAAGAACATAATTTATTCGAAGTTGATTGATGTAATTTGAAAAATTAGTTCCTTTTTCTGAGTTAATAATCTTTGATAAATATGCAGAATTGGTTTTAAATGATTTTGCTAATTGAGCCAAGGTTAAAGTTTTCTGTACAAATAAGTGATTCATTTCAAAATCATTCAACTGATTCAAAATATGATTTACAACTTCAGTCGGAATCTCAATAACAGGAGGTTCTTTTACTTTCTTTTTATCTATCGTAAGCTGTTTGAAAAAACGTTTGTAACTATACAATACCCCGATTGAACATAAAATGATCACAAAACCTATCAAAATAGGGTAGAAGATGATTTTGAATTCAACATTTTTCTTCAACTTCAATAGTTCTTTTTCATCATATTCTTTTTGGAGAACGGGAGATAGCTTTACTGTATTTTGCTGAGTCAAATGATCTAGTTTTAGTAACTGATTGATATAATACAATTGGTTTGGGTAATTACGATTATTTTCAGAATTATGGATTAAGGCATCGTAAGCAGCACGAATATCGCTATCTAAAAAATCATATTCATTAAAAAGTTGATCTATTTTTTCAAAATATATAATTGCTTTTTGTACTTCATTTATTGCCTCGTAAGTTTTACCAATATAAAAATAAGCCAAACTCAGTGTATTAGAATCGTGGTGACTTTTCAAATGATCTAATTCATTTTTTAGCGTGGTTATAGACTGTTGATACTCTTTTTCTAAATAGAACTGAATTCCTTTTAAATAAGTAAAATAATGAATAAAATAGTCGTTTTGCGAATCTTGACTCAATTTCAAGCCTTTATTATTAAGCTGATTAGCTTCTTTGTATTTATGTTGAGCCTGTAAGATTTGAACGGAATAATAAAGGCTATTTAAATAATAAGCTTGGTGATTGATATCCGAACTATTTTTTTCAAAATAAGAAGAGCATTTCGCAAATAGATCATGAGACTCCTCAAACTGTTTTAATTGAAATTTAATTAAAGCAACATTAAAAAGGACTTTATATGTTAAGTAGTTGGATGATTTCTTATTCAATTTCTTTTCAGCTAATAAATAATTTTTTAAGGCTGGTTGAAATTTCTTGAACTGATAATGAACCAATCCTTTCGAAAGAAAACTTTGAACAATCAAATCATTATTCCTTGTCTGTTGAGCAACAACTATTGCACTATCAGCATATTTTAATTTGGTTGAATAATCCTGTGAATAGTAAATAGCTTCTTTATAGCCATAGAATAAAGTTTCGCCATCATTGCTAATCTTAGCCTTTAAGATATAAGCATTAATGTACTTCCAAACTTCGGAATTGTTCTTATCGGTTTGAAATGAATCAATTCTCTGAACCAGAAAATCATTTGTTTCTGTGCTTAGTTGATCAATTGCATAGACATTTTCGATGTTGAAAATAAGCCATAAAAATCCAATTAGAAGGGGTACAGATGTTTTCATAAGCATTGTTTTTTTAGATGAAAACAGTAGTAGATTTCCATGTAAGTTACTTATTTTAATCGAATAAGGCTTGTAAATTACCACAAATCACTAATCGATTACACCATGAAATGTATGAATTTATAAATTTCACACATTTATACAGCGTTGTAGGATATTATTTTCATAGTAAATTAAAAAATTAACATTTGGTAATTTGCTAATTATTAATAATATAAACGATTACAAGTAACACTTTTATAAAATCAACATAGTGTTTATGTTTTTGACGTGCTTCTTTATTGTTTTAATCATTATGCCTTCTAATTTTAAGCTAAGAATATAAATAATCCTAAAAAACACGACTATGAAAACAAAAACTTATTTATTCATTAGCATCATTAGTTTCCTATTTTATCAATGTATAGAACAGGAAGAAAAAGAACAATTAAGATCAGATGGTTTATCTGTTGTAGAACAAAAACGCGAATCAGATTTACATATAGAATTGGATAGTGTAGTTACTGCTGATTCTATTCAACAAGAAGCTGATCCACCAAAAGATAAAGATCCTTATATCAAGCGTACTGAAGAAGGAGGTGAGTAGTTCACTTTAAACCCTAAAACACATTAAGATGAGAAAATACGATCCATTTATACAAACACTCATCTGCTACCTATTTATTGTGTTGTTCATTTATGCAGCGGCAAGCAAGCTGATGGATTTTGAGACCTTTCAAACGCAGTTAGGACAATCGCCCTTATTAGCTAGTTATGCGATTCCTATTTCGTATGGAGTTATAATCATAGAACTGGTAACAGCGGTTCTTTTGATGTTTGATCGATACCGAATAATTGCCTTACAGATTTCACTTTTCTTAATGGTGATGTTCACCACCTATATTGTCATTATTCTACATTTCACAGCATTTACACCTTGTTCATGTGGTGGAGTTTTAGAAAAGATGGGATGGACAGAACATCTGATTTTTAATGGTGTATTTGTAGGATTGGCTTTAATTGGCATTAGGATAACAAACATTTCTCAAACATGGAGAGATTATATAATTCAACAATTCTTTCTTATTTTAATTGGAATTGTTAGTGTAACCATTTTATATGGTTTATCAGAAAAGAAATCTCAGTATAACAATGCGTTTACGCGTAAATACATTCCACATATTCTTGACAAAATAAAACAAATAACTTTAAATTCTAATGACTATTATATAGCTGGGGTAGATAGCTGTTCTATATATTTAGGAAATTATAATGCGCCTCTTTATATAAAAGAGATTGATTTTCATAATTATACAGAAAATATTCATAGAATTGAGATTAATCGTTATGATTTACCGTATAAACGCATCCGTATTGTTGTGCAACCTCCCTATTTTTTTGTTGGTGACGGTACAGTTCCAATAATACTTAGAGGAAGAATAGTAAACTGGAAAGCATCAACACTATTAAATGAAAAGATTTATTTTAATCAATTTATTCCAAGGGATTCTGTTGCAATTGCGGTAGTCACAGCCATTAATAAAACAAATTCCACTGTTATTGGAGAAATAGTAACAGATCAAAATAAATTCAACTTAAAAGATAAAATCCTGACAAAACAATCAACTGGTACCTTTGATACTGATGGACTTCTACAGTGGAATAAGCAATCAAAAATATATACATATCTATATCATTACAGAAATCAATATCTGGTTTTAGATGAGAATTTAATATTGAAGTCTCAAAATAATACAATTGATACCATTACATCTGCTAAAATAGATTTAGTTCATTTTAAGAAAAGAAATCACTATGAGTTAGGTAGTCAAACAATTATGGTTAATAAAACAGCTGCATCAAATAATAATTCATATTTCATTGTAAGTGATAGGTTAGGAAAGTTTGAAAAAGATTATCATGCAAAAGGAATGTCGATTATCGACTCGTATGATTTTAGAAACAATAGATATGAATATAGCTTTTATTTTTATCATCAACCAAAGCAATCAATTCAACAATTAGTGGCTTATAATAATTATTTGATAGGAGTAGTAGATGATCAATTATGGATGTACAAACTAAGAAATAATAATTAATTGCGCAATGCAGGGGAAGACTGAAAACCTGTATAATAGAGTAAGTCACCACATTAAAATTTTACAAAATGAAAACAAATTTTCTAAAAAAAGCGCTACCAATTGGGGTAGGAATGATGGCTGTTGCTTTTGCATTTGCCTCTGAAAATAAATCTTCAAATGAAGATATGTTAATTACGGGTTATATTTTTAATTCTTTGAATGAAAAATGTGAATCGGTACCACAAGAATGTAACAATATAGGTGATGTTCCATGTACTTACATGGGAGCATCAGGACCACAAATTTATCAAAATGATAATGGTACATTCTGTAGTGTTCCTTTAACTCATCGTCCATAGTAGACGAAAAGAAGAGAGGAAGGATGATTTGATTTTCCTTCCTCTCTTTATTATTATTTTAAATATTTTTCAAACCAATCTTTTATGATCTTTGATAATTCTAATTGATTTTGTTCTTTAAATATTTGATGAGGTTCGTTCTCAAATATTACTAATTTACCTTCCTTATTAAGTCGTTTCATTCCCATAAAGAGATAAACACTTTGATACCAATTAATATTATAATCATTTTTACCTGTCCAAAGTAACAAGGGCATTTTCAATTGTTCTACTTGATCTAGAGGTGAGTTACGTTTATAATTATCTTTTAATTTGTAATAACTATCACCCATTCTAAATTGATGACTTTCAGTTCTCCATAACTGATCTGTATTCCAGTCATTGCCTTGCATATCGTGAGACCAAGTTTGTAAATCGCTTACGGCAGCACCAGCAACTGCTGTTTTGAATAATTTAGATTGAGTGGCAATAAAAGCTGATTCATATCCTCCAAAAGAATGACCAATCAATCCAATTCTACTAGCATCAATAGCTTTGTTTTCTATTACTTTTTTTAGTGCAAATTCTACAGCGAGAAGAGCAGATTCTCCTGGTTTACCTATTTCGTATGAAAGATTAGGTAATAAAACAAAATAACCATTTGTGACATAATTAATAGGTTTAAAACCGTCATAACCATAAAAATTAGGAGATTGAAAAACAAACTTTTTATCTGCATTTTGATTATAGATATTAATAATCATTGGATATTTTTTTGAAGCTTCAAATTTGGAAGGATAAAGTAAAGTAGCCTTTAAGGTTACTCCATTTGGTAAAGTATAATCAATAACTTCTGATTTTCCTAAATCAAATTCTTGCAAAGTAGGATTGCTTTGATAAAGTAACTCACTTTTATTTAGTATCATATCATACATATAGAAAGAGGGTGAATCTTTATAGGAGCTCACTTGATAAGCAAACTTATTTGAATTTAGAAATAGTTTAGGGTTACTATAATTTAGATCGCTTGAAATTAAATGTTTAACTTTATTTTTTTGTAACAAAGCAAATCCTTTTTCTAGATTATCTGTAATAGTTTCTATCAATAAGGGGCGATTAAAATTATAAGTAAATGTATCAGAAAAAGAATAACGAACCAATTGTTTTTCAACTATGGTATTATTTGCTTTACTTAATTTGAAATGGATACCTTTTGAAGAACCGTTGGTTAAATTAGTTACTTTTTTATCATTCAATAACCAAATGTCATATTGATCTTGTAAAAGAATTTCATGCTCATCTTCCGACCAAATAGGAACCGCTACTGGAGCTTTATCTGTAATATTATTATCAGATTCATTGTAAAAATTTCTCCCTATAGATTCTGTTAAATTATAGGTTTTTTCCTTTTTTATATCATACAAATACCAATGATGCTCTTTAAAATAAGCTACAAAAAGACCGCTTGGAGAAAAAACAGCATACTCATCATAATTACCTAAATAGAGATGTTCTACAATTAATTTTCTTTTTCCTGTTTTTATATCTTGTACATACAAATCAACATAGGTATCTTGTTTGTATTGAGGTTCATATTGTAACGCGTCCCATACCAATGCGTATGGTTGTTTATGTCTGTAAAGAATAGAAGAGGTGTTACTGTCAGTTATTGATTTAACAATATTATCTTCAGGTGTCCAACTAGACAAAAGAAAATCACTTTTATTTTTGTCATAAGAATTTTTACGAGGAGTAATCCATTTATCTTTGGTATCCCATATTTCTACATCCGTTTTTTGTTGTATATTATTCTTTTTTCTATAAAAAAATACAGATCTACCATCACTACTTAGGCGTATGTTACTTGTGCTTATAACTTTGTCATCCAATTGAGTTCTGATATCTTCGGAAGTTAATTTGCTTATTTTTCCTTTACCATTTACATGGAACAAAATGGTGTTATCTTTGTTATTTTCGGACCATAATAATACATCCCCATTTTCGTTCCAATTCAAAAGGCTTAAATTAGTATGATCAAATGATTGAATAACTTTTACACTATTATGATCTAAATTATAGATCCTAACATCTGATAAAATAGGATTATTCAAAATCATAGCAACTTTATCACCTTTAGGGTTCCATCTAAAGTCAGAAACACCTATAAACTCGTTTGTTGTATCATTTTGTAAATTGTAGATGATTAGAGACTTCTTTTCATTCGTTTGATAGAATGCTATAAATCTCGAATTATTATCAAAACTAAATACATGAGAAGAAATATTATTGAATGTTTTATTACTTAAATTTAGAAGATTGATTACTTTAATTTCTTTATTAGAAGTATAATATGCAAACCATTTTTCATCCGTTGAAAATTCTGAAGTAAGCAGAAGACTTATTTCAATTTTAATTTTTCTTTTTTGATGAATTAAATAGTGAGTTGATTTATTACGAAAATCTTCACGTATTAAAATCCATTTACCATCCTCTGTTGAATTAATAATAACAGAAGATTCACTCCATCGGCCGTTTAGGCTTTCAGAGTATACTTTTTTGGTGTCTGTTTGTCCATTTACTTTTTCAATTGATAAAATTAACAAGAGCAAAAAAAATGATGTGGTATAAATTATTTTATACATAATTGTAATATTATTTTTAATAGCCATTGTTTTGAGGGAGTAAATTAGGATTCATCCTTATTTCAGTATCTGGAATAGGAAAAAGAATATCAGTAGATTTCCATCCAGGTTTCAAGGGTTGTAATGTTATTTCAGCTTTGTTTAATCTTTTAATATCAAACCAACGATGTCCATGTTCAGTAAATAATTCTAAACGACGTTCTTTAAGGATTTCATCCATTATTGCTACTGAATTCACAGCCGTTGTATTTGTCAATCCTGCTCTATTTCGTATGGTGTTTATATCTTGTAGAGCCCCTGTTATATTACCTTGCATTATTCTAGCTTCGGCTCGTATCAGAATTTGTTCAGCAAGTCTAAAAAGAATAGCGTATTCTGTAGACTCACTTTTTATAGTGTTTTGTTTATATTTATAAGGCATATACCAATAATCAGTTCCTTTATTGATCTGTTTTATCCATATTTGCTTACGTAGATCTTTGGATTCAAATTCATCTACTAATTTTTGACTCAAAGCCATAGTAGGGGGAGGGCCAACTTCAAAAATAAATTGTTTAGATTCGTTCGTAGGATCTCCAATCTTTTTAGGTTTCAACTGTAAAATTGCAGAATGACTTTCTTTTAAAAATTCTTTGGAAAGATCATTTTCTAAATAATACATAGATGCAGTATTTATAATTTTATTAGACCATTCTTCTGCATCTTTCCAATTTTTATGATAGAGTTCAACACGTGCAAGTAAAGCTGTTACAGTAAAGTAGTTTGCTCTTATACGTTCAGAAGTAGGATATTCGTTCTTAAGAAATACTTGTGCTTGCTTCAAATCGTCTTTTAATTGGATGTATATATCTAGTGTAGATTGTCTAGTCACTTTTACATTTTGTAGATATTGACTTGTTTTGATGTAAGGAATCTCTCCATAGTAATTAGACAAGTAGAAATGAACGAAAGCTCTTATAAACAAAGCTTCTCCTTTCAATTGATTTTTTGTTTCATTAGATAAATTTTTACTATTATCTAAACGTTCTAATGCTACATTACACATATAAATTAATTGATAGCCACTTGACCATATGGATGAATTAATGGTATTAGAAGAAAGTATTCTATGTTCTACATAATCATTTACCGGATTCGTTGCTAACGCATAGTAATCCAATTCATCTGCATAAAACCCCATTAAAGTAGATGCACCATATAAATTTCCACTTACAAGATATTCATCTCTAAGGTTAGCATATAGCTGTGTGATAGCAGCTGTTGCAGTTTGTGTATTTTCGTAAACTATTTCAGAAGGTATTTCACCTTTTGGATCGTCTATTTCGATTAGTTTTTC
This sequence comes from Empedobacter sp. R132-2, assembly GCF_030324375.1. Classification (NCBI taxonomy): domain Bacteria; kingdom Pseudomonadati; phylum Bacteroidota; class Flavobacteriia; order Flavobacteriales; family Weeksellaceae; genus Empedobacter; species Empedobacter sp. R132-2. Next base: position 18,580 of record NZ_JACAGG010000011.1, on the reverse strand, counting down.
GCAACTAAAAAGTATGCTATTTGTAATAAACACTAATAATAGCAATTGTATTGTTATTGAATTTTTCATGATTTTTTAATTACTGATTAGAATTCTATTTTTCCACCAATTACTATTCTTTTCGTTGTAGGTAAAAAAGTACGTTCGGTTTCAGGATCTACACCTTTCATTTTTGTTAATGTCCATAGGTTTTGCCCTTGTATATAAATCAAACCATTCAACTCTTTAATTGGTAATCGATAGGAGATTGCTATAGTTTTCAGTCGTATATATGAGGCGTCTTCTATAACACCTGTACTTGATAAGAAGTTGTTATAAGCTTGTAAAGCTTTAGAATCTACCCCCGTTGTGTAACGTTGAAATTTTTTATCTTTATCTCCAGGTTTTTGCCAACGATCTAAGACTGCAACAGGAAAATTAGACATCATACCTGGAGTACCGAAGCTGTAGAATTCGTTGTATCCTTTTTTCTTAACAAATTGAAATAAGAAATCCATTGTCCATTGCTTATAGACTAAGCTATTCTGCCAACTCCCAATAAACTGTGGTGATAAATCAACACTTACTTTTCTATCTTCTATAGAGGTAATTTGTCCATCTTGGTTATAATCTTTGAATTGAAATAATCCGGTTGTCGAATCTATACCTTGATAATCATATAATTTTCGGATGTATAGTGATTCACCTATTACGTAATCATTGACATAAGGTGTTTTATCTAATCCTTCAAACGATTTCAGTTTGTTTTGTGGCAGAGATAACTGTGTGCTTGTAGTCCATTTCACTAAACCATGCTGTATTGGAATTGCACTAAATGTTATTTCCATTCCAGAATTCTGTACAACAGCACCTAAATTAGAAATGATACTTGTAAATCCTGTTGTTGTAGGCAGTTTGTAACTTATAAGTTGATTAGATGACCGATTACGATAATAGGCTATCTCCATATCCAATCTGTTATGAATTAAACCTACTTCTAATGCTACTTCTAACTTTTTATTTTTTTCCCAACTATAATTAGGATTTTGTAAACGTGTAGGATATAAAACAAGCAGATTGTCATATCCACCTTGCGCTATTGTAAAAGTATCTTGGAATTGATAATCACCAATCTGATCATTTCCTGTTACACCATAACTACCTCGCAATTTCCCAAAACTCAACCATGATACGTCACGTAGGAAATTTTCTTTAGAAAATATCCAAGCTGCACCAACTGCACCAAAATTTGCAAAACGATGATTAGGACCAAATCGACTAGATCCATCTCTTCGTCCGGTTAAATTAAGTATATATCGGTCTTTATATTGATAATTTATACGAGCATATAAGGCAGCATATCTATACTGAGAACTAGTTTCTTTCAAATAACTTATGGTAGTCGCAGAACGTATGTTATTCATTAAATGATTACTCGCAAACCCACTTGCTAATAAAGAATTTTGTTCTTTCTCTTGTTCTGTCAAAGTAGCACCTGCTGTAGCACTTACTTTTCCTTTTCCTAATTTATAATTGAAATCAATCTGAGGTTCTATAATCCAGCCATTTTGATAGTTTTCACTCTTAAGTATATTAGATGCTGCACTTGTACTTCCAAAAGCTGGATTTCTCATTGTATTAGGATTCGATTGAAATTCATCAAAATCAGTACGCTGATAGCCTAAGTTTGTCTTTATTGTAACTCCATTCAACAACTGATAACTAATTACAGCATTAGTGTTTAGGTTATTTGTTTCATTTCTATATGTACTTCTTAATGCAGCAATAGGATTAGACCACGAATTATTAGCCCAATTTAAGCTTCCGTCATCATTGTATAAACTTGGTGCATTGGGAACTAACGTGATAGCAGAACGTGTAAGATCTGTAGTGGGTAAAAAATTACGATCTAAACTATATTGTACAGATAATCTTAAGTTGAATTTATAATCAATAGATTGATGATTTAGCGTAGAAAAAAAACCAAGTTTAGTATATTTAAAATCTCCTTGGTAAACAGCATTCTCTTTTACCAATGTATTTCCTAAGATAAAACTTGTTTGTTCACTACCACCAGAAACAGAAAAACGCAAGGTGTTAGCTGTAGTGGCTTTTCCTATAAATTCTTTTTGCCAGTCGGTAAATCTATTCTGGTCCCATGTTCCATTTACATCAAATGCGTTGGTAGGATAGGTTGTGATCTTATCATTTGCAAAAGCTTCTCGTCTCATTTCAAGATATTGATTGGTATTTAATAGAGTAGGGAATATACCATGAGTAATAATAGTTGTAGAAGCATCGGCAGTAAAAGCTGTTTTGCCAGTTTTACCTTTCTTAGTAGTAATCAATAGTACACCATTTGCACCACGTGATCCATAAATTGCAGTAGCATCAGCATCTTTCAACACTTCAATAGATTCGATGGATTGAGGATCCATCGTATTCAATGGATTTGAATTACCACCAGGTAATATTACACCTCCTAAAGCAGTAGATCCTAAGCTAGTGGTACTAAATGGAACACCATCTATAATATATAAGGGGTCATTCCCTGCAGCAATACTATTTTGACCCCTTATTCTAACTTTATAACCACTACCTGAATTACCAGAAGTTGGCGTAATCTCTAAACCAGGAACACGACCTTGTAAAGCATCTAAAACAGAATTCACGGGTTGATTCTCTATTTCCTTAGCCGTTACACGAGCAATAGACCCCGTACGTTCTTTGTCTTTTACAGCATAGTACCCCGCATTTATCACCACATCTTTTAGCTGAATCCCGTTATCTTCTTTTATGAAACTCACATTTATCACACTTCTATTCAATACCTCTTCTTCACGAATAGGGAAATCCAATTGCTCAAAAATAAGCTTTGCATCATCATGTTCTAAGATCAGCGAATACTGTCCATTTGCATCAGTTTGCACACTATTCTGTGTACCTTCCTCTGTTACCACCACGCCAGAGAGCAAATGGTTATGATCTTTCACCGTTCCAGTCACGGTTTTTCCTGTTTGTGCAAATAGGGGTGTAGCACAAACCAATCCCAATAGCACACTTATTGTATGTCTATTGAGTTTAAAGTAAAATATTTTCATAATTTTACATAAGTTTTTTAAAATTCAACATTAGTTTTAAAATCCACTCCTTTTCCAGTACATCGCGCCAACTTTGTTTTTGGGAAAGGGGTTTTTTGTTATGTTTTACGTTCTACGCTTAACGTTTTTTTATCAATTCTATCTTTAACCACAATAGAAACATAGGTTTTTTTTAAAGTTTGACGTTCTACGCTTAACGTTTTACGTCTTTTGTCATTCTGAGCCTATCGAAGAATCTATCTGTCACTTTTTTTAGAGATTGTATAGTTCAGTAAACTGAAACATAGCGATCTTCTTACTCTGTTTAATAGATTTATCTTCTCTATTGCTCTTTATTTTCTACATCCAGTTCTATGTACCTATGTGGTGAATATTCTTTTCTTTAATGTCACTTTTTTTCGTCAAAAAAACTAACGAAAAAAGACTTGTCTTTGATTTTCGACGGTCAAAATAAGTTTCAGCCATTCAATGTTTTAAATCATTTGCTACGCAAACAGTAAAACATTTTAACCATTTACTTCAACTTTTTGACACTCGCCTCCAAATCATATGACGTTTTCTTAATCCTTTTTCAATACTCAAATTCACTTACTACAACGAATTATAAACTCGTCATTGCTGAAAAGTCGAGCGTCAATTCGGCGTAGTGAGCGTTAAAATGATTTACTGTTCGCATTTCATATGCGAATGTTCTAAAGCATTTAGCGAGTAGCCGTTATTGACCGACTTGTAAGCACAGACTTGACTTTTTTGGTTCGTTTTTGTGTCAAGACAAAAATGAACATATAATTATTAATCAACTTGTAACAATTTTACCTAAGCTCCACAGGAGCTTCTCCTTTTAATTTCAAATGTTTTTTCATCAAGGAAAAAATGAATGTAAAATTCTTTCTATCACTTTTTTATTCATAGCTTATCTATTTTAATTATCGGAATTCATATGCCCTTCGGGGAAGAGAGCAAAAAAGTAATCAAAAAACTCTTGTCTTTGATTTTCGACGGTCAAAATAAGTTTCAGTCATTCAATGTTTTAAATCATTTGCTACGCAAACAGTAAAATATTTTAACCATTCTCTTCAACTTTTTGACACTCGCCTCCAAATCATATGACATTTTCTACATCCTTTTTCAATATTCAAATTCGTTATCATTTCGATTCTAAATCGTCGGATTTTTAACTCTTTTTTCAATACTCAAATCCTTTTTTAACAATGAATTTATAAATCGTCATTGCTGAAAAGTCGAGTGTCAATTCGGCGTAAAGAGCGTTAAAAATGATTTACTGTTCGCATTTCACATGCGAATGTTCTAAAGCATTTAGCGAATAGCCGTTATTGACCGACTTGTAAGCACAGACTTGATTTTTTGATTACTTTTTGATCAAGCAAAAAGCAATAAATAGAGAACTTCTTATTATCGCAAATTCCATTTAGAATTTCATCTCTATTATCACGCGTGCGCGCATTCGCGCCTGTTAATCCTATATTCCTCCTAAAATATCCCCCTCCAACAGTTTTAAAAAATACATTAATAAATGAAAAAAATTAACACTAATACATTTTATGAAGATCATTTACTTTCTTATTGTGTTGTCTTCGGGGGATAGAGTGTGAATCTGTTTACTATTTCATGATTTTACATAAGTTTTTTAAAATTCAACATTAGTTTTAAAAGCCACTCCTTTTCCAGTACATCGCGCCAACTTTGTTTTTGGGAAAGGGGTTTTTGTTATTTTACGTTATACGTATTTTTATTCTTATTAATACTCAAATTCACTATTTAACAACGGATTTTAGAGTCGACATACGATTTGCAGACGAGCTTCAATCCATTGAAACAAGCGTAAAAAAGATTAGTGAGCGTATGCGAAACATTTAATCTTTTTAGTGCGTGAGATGGTAATTGAACGTCGAAAATCGCAGTCTTGACTTTTTTGGTTCGTTTTTGTGTCAAGACAAAAATGAACGTAATAAAATAATTATCTTCTTATTATCGTAATTATGTTCAGAACCTCATTCTTAACCTCAAATACATCTAACATTTAATCTGTAATTTTTACATCCTAAATCCCACCTCGTAAATCAAAAATCCTATCCCTTCCGATACACGAACCACGAACAAACCATACGGAACGCATATACAATGGATACAGAATGGATACAGCGCGGATACACAACCGATACAGAAAAGTGTCATTTTCGATATACACCGATACAGGAATTTAACACTTTTTAACACATAATTTCTCTAATATTCTGTCATTTCAAGAAATCTTTTGTCACTTTTTTTCGTCAAAAAAACTAACGAAAAAAGACTTGTCTTTGATTTTCGACGGTCAAAATAAGTTTCAGCCATTCAATGTTTTAAATCATTTGCTACGCAAACAGTAAAACATTTTAACCATTCTCTTCAACTTTTTGACACTCGCCTCCAAATCATATGACATTTTTTTAATCCTTTTTCAAATACATAATACATTCTACTTTTTACATAGTACAACTCTAAAATCTCAATTCTCATATCTAACATCTAATCTGTACATTATACATTTAACTCATTACTTATAACTCATTACTTACAACTTAAATCAGGTAGTAGCCCCAATAAATTTGGAAAATGGCAATAAAGGGTTTACTTTTAATGTGCGAAAAAAAAGAGTATAACCTAGCTGTCAAAGTCTCCTTACCGAGGCTCTGATAGAGAGCGTGTAAAGAAAGGATTGCCCTTTGCTTTACGATCCGTGTTTTAAAAATGTTATAAATACGGAATATTGTTCTTTAAAAGAATGGTTAAAACAAACAGACTTTATCTGGTGGTTTTTTACGGATGAATGGAAATTGTTTCGTTCTCATTTTGTGTTGGGTTTTATGGAACGAGTCGAGATATGAAGAGGGGCGATTTCCTATCTTCAATTTAAATCGAGGTACGGCTAAGAACCTTTGACGAAATATCCGATAGAGAAAACCACCCCATAGAATGCAAATATACAAAATATGAGGTAGCGACAACCCTATTGGTCTTGCGTCATCTTAAATTAGCCGTTTTCGATAACAAGACTCGAGTTTAATAACTGTCGCTTAATTAATTATAGTCAAATATAGATAAATATTTTGTTACATGCAAATTTATATCTAATTAATTTAAAATAACATTAGAGTTGAGTAATAATAATAGAAAAGATAGATTAGTTTCACCTGCTTATAGAGAAAAGTTAGGTAAGTCTTTATTAAATAGGCGTATAGAATTAAACTATACCAGAAAAGATATTTCTATATTAACAACTATAACAGAAAACACAATCAATAGTATTGAAAAAGGTATAACTACCAATATAGATTATTACGTTGAATATGCAAAAGCCGTTCAGTACCCATTAGAAACTTTATTAGACTTTAAAATCCCTCTTAAACCTCTAAATGAATTACCAAAAGATAGGATAGAATCTTTAAAATTGACATCAAAAATTAGAGAGCATATAGTAAATACAAACTTTCTTAATAAAGGTAAAACTGTTGCTGAAATAAAAGAGGAGTTACTTCGGTTGAAATTAGTACCAAAAGATATAACTTCTGTTGCTATCGCTGGTGTTATGAGGAACTTAAAAAACGATGAGTTGGTCAGTTCAGAAGAAACAACTGGTAGAAAGGCTATTTATATAAAGCCTAAGAACTAATTTTAACACTATAATGAGTTTTAGAAAGTTTAAGTATATGCAATACATATTTTTCATTTTTTTATATATATTATCATTTAATGTTAAAGCTCAAAATATTTACAGTGCAATTCATTACAATGATAAATTCGATGTTAGATCTTCAAAAGGAATAAAGAAAATTGAAGAAATAACAATATTTTATAATTCAAATAGCTCTGAAAAGAAGAGAGATATTTATCACCTTAATCAGTATTTTTATATTATAAAACAAGAAGGTTTTGATTCTGAAAATAATTTGAAGTACAGATCTACAATTAAATATAAAAATGATAGTATTAAACTAAGTATTAATTCTGAAAAGAATATACCAATTTATGGAAATGAAAGAAGTTTGGTACTTTATGAATATGATATTAAAAATTACCTCGTAAAAATTACTAAAAAGGATAATTATAACAAAATTTTTGAAATAATAACTTTCGAAAATGATTCAATCGGTAATCCAATAATGTTAGTAATTAATAATGGAGAGTATGGTTATGAAAAAGCAATATATAATTATAAATCAAACACTTATTCTACGGCAGTTTTCAATACTAATAATGAATTAATTGTTTCCAATAAAGATATTAAATTAGATTTCAATATCCCTGATGAAAGATATACATATAATGAACAAAATGACTTAGTTAAAGATAATAAATACATATTCGAATACAAATATGATAAATATGGAAACTGGACTAAGAAAGTTCGCTACAAATTACTAAATGATAAAAAAATAAGAGATGCAGAATTCTCTAGAAAAATTACATATTTATAAAACAAAAGCAACTTAAAAATAATCTTCTCTCTTATCAGTAAATAAAGGGAGATTACAAAATGATTAAGAGTAAGTATTTATGATTTTATAGAACCAACGAATTGGGAAAATGAAAAATCTGATACTTTCGAGGAGTTTGTAAAAAAAGTAAAAGATAATAAATAATTATATTAGCGAGTAAATATTACGAAACTCAACTATATTTTACTTCGTAAAAAATGATGTTATCTGTAACCTTAAACCAGCATTGTCAACAAAATGAATATCGACCAAATACTTGATAAAATATATCCACTTTCAGCCAAATCAAAACTTGTACTTAAAGAAAATATTATTGAAGTAAGTTTTCCAAAACATCTCATTATAATACGTGCAGACAAGGTTGAGAAAAATATCTATTTTATCAAAAAAGGTATAGCTCGTACTTTTTCTACAATTGATGACAACGAAATTACTTTTTCGTTTGGAAAAGAAGGAGATACAATTGCTTCCTTGAAAAGCTACATTGCCAATCAAAAAGGATATGAAAATATTGAACTGTTGGAAGATTGTGAACTTTACGAGCTAAACACCGAAAACCTTCAAAATCTTTTCAATGAAAGTATAGAAATTGCTAACTGGGGCAGAAAATTCGCGGAACAAGAACTTATTAAAGCCGAAGAAAGACTTATTTCAAGACAATTCGGGACGGCAACAGAAAGATATAACGAGCTTTTAAAAAATTATCCAGATTTAATACAAAGAGTCCAACTTGGACACATCGCTTCATATTTAGGAATAACACAGGTAAGCTTAAGCCGTATTAGAACAAATATAAAATAGTTTCCATTTTTTATCATTTGTATAATTTTTTCTTTCTTCATATTCAGAACTTTGAGAAAAAATTAAAACTATATGGATATAATAAGAAAGGCTGAAGAAAAAGACAGTGAAAATATTTGGAAACTAATGAAAGAATTAGCTGTTTTTGAAAAATACATTAACAGTTTTACAATCACTCCTGAAATAGTAAAACAAAGTGGTTTTCATAAAAATCCACCAGACTTTCATTGTATAGTTGCTGAATGTAACAACAAAATTGCGGGAATTTTAGTGTACTATTTTTTACCATTTACTGCACAAAACAGACCTGCAATTTATATGAAAGAATTGTATGTGGATGAAAATTATAGAGGTCAGAAAATTGGTGAAAAGCTAATGTATTTTATAAAAGAAGAAGCAATAAAAAATAATTGTCAAGTAATAAAATGGACAGTTGCACCATGGAACGAAGGAGGCAAAATTTTTTACGAAAGATTAGGTGCCAAAGAAAACAACGATTGGCTAAACTATGAATGGAATATAGAAAATAATTATTAAAAACAATTTAAAATGAATCCAATAGAAATTATAAAAATAACAATAAGCAATATAACGGAATTACAAAGAATTGGGCGACAAACTTTCAAAGAAACATTTGCAGATTCAAATTCCGAGGAAAACATGAAATCTTATTTAGAAGAAGGTTTCTCACTCGAAAAATTGACAAAAGAAGTAAACAATGAAAATTCTGAGTTTTACTTTGCAAAGATTGATAATGAAGTAATCGGTTATCTAAAAGTCAATTTTGGAGAATCCCAAACCGAATTGAAAGACAATAAAGCACTTGAAATTGAGAGAATCTATGTTTCAAAAGAATTTCATGGAAAAAATGTTGGTCAATTACTATATAATAAAGCAATCGAAGTTGCTGAACAGAAAGATTCTGAATATGTTTGGTTGGGAGTATGGGAACAAAATCCAAGAGCAATAAGATTTTATGAAAAAAACGGCTTTGTAGTTTTTGACAAACATATTTTCAAACTGGGAAATGATGAGCAGACCGACATAATGATGAAATTGAAACTGAAATAAAAGGCTACAGCTAACAGCGGCAACTGTTGCGCAACACTAATTTTAGGTACAAAAAAAGTATAAAAATGACCTCTTTAAATGCGATTTTAGAGAGGTTTTTTGTTTTTACATAATAAGAAATAAAAAAAGCCCCGAAGATAGGCGAGGTGCTAAATGTTTTAGCTCACAAGATTATATTGCTTTTAATAGAGTTCGTGAAGCATTTGGACATAAAAAAGCCCCACAGATAGGTGAGGCGCTAAATGTTTTCACAACGGAATAATCCTTATTGTGAGTTCCTTTCAATAAGACAAATATAAAAATAAAATATTAATATATAATTACGTGAAACCGTAATTACATAAAATATTTTTTATGTAATTTAATAGGCAAAATAAAAACTTATGACTAAAACTATACTTGGACTCGATTTAGGAACCAACTCCATTGGTTGGGCGTTAGTACAGCAAGATTTTGAAAATAAACAAGGCGAAATACTTGGTATGGGATCTCGTATTATACCTATGTCGCAAGATATTTTAGGCGAATTTGGTAGAGGGAATTCTATTTCTCAAACAGCGGAACGTACAGGTTATCGTGGTGTTCGTCGTTTGCGCGAACGCCATTTACTTCGTCGTGAACGTTTACATCGCACTTTAAATATTTTAGGTTTTTTACCAAGGCATTATGCTAATGAAATTGATTTTACCAAGCGATTTGGAAAGTTTATCAATCATGCCGAACCTAAACTTCCATATAAGAATGGTGATTTTCTCTTTAAAAAGTCTTTTCTTGAAATGTTGGAAGATTTTAAAAGCAATCAACCTGAATTTTTAAAAGACAAAAACGGAAATAATTGTTTGGTTCCTTACGATTGGACGATTTATTACTTGCGTAAGAAAGCCTTATCGCAAAAGATTGAAAAGGAAGAATTGGCATGGTTAATTCTAAACTTTAATCAAAAACGTGGTTATTATCAATTAAGAGGTGAAGATTTTGCAGAAGAAAAAGATAAATTATTTGTAAAATTAAAAGTTGATAAGGTTGTTGATTCTGGCGAAAAAATCAAGGGAAATATATTACATGATGTTTATTTCGATAATGGTTGGAAATATGATAGACAAATTGTAAAAACCGAAGATTGGGTAGGAAAAACAAAAGAATTCATTGTAACAGAATCATGCTTAAAGAATGGTGATATAAAAAGGACATATAAAGCTGTTGATTCTGAAAAAGATTGGATTGCAATAAAATCAAAAACAGAGCAAGATATTGATAATTCCAATAAAACAGTTGGAACTTACATTTACGAAAATCTATTGCTCAATCCAAAACAAAAAATTAAAGGAAAGTTAGTTCGTACGATTGAACGTAAGTTTTATAAAGAGGAGCTCAATCAAATTCTTAGAAAACAACAAGAGTTTCATTCAGAATTACAAAACGAAGAATTGTTGCAAGATTGTGTACGTGAATTATACAAACACAACGAACAGCACCAGCAAATGTTGGAATCTAAAGATTTTGTTCATTTGTTTTTAAATGATATCATCTTTTATCAACGTCCTTTAAGAAGTCAAAAATCTTCTATTTCTAATTGTACGTTAGAAAAACGTATCTCCAAAGAAGGTGTTGTTTTTTCTATAAAAGTCATTTCGAAATCGAATCCATATTATCAAGAATTTCGTCTCTTGCAATGGTTGCAAAATTTAGAAATTTATAGAAATGAAGATGATACAAAAGTTACTACTGAATTTATTACTTCTGTAGAAGATAAAGAGGCATTATTTGATTTCTTAAATAGTAAAAAGGAAGTTGAGCAGAAGCATGTTATCGATTTTTTATTGAAACAAAAAAGCAACAAAAACAAACTTCCAAAAGGAGAAGCGGAAAAATACCGATGGAATTATGTTCAGGATAAAAAATATCCGATGAATGAAACGAGATATTTAATTCAATCCAAGTTAGATAAAGTAGAAGATGTTCCAAATGATTTTCTTTCGTTTGAAAATGAAATGGCTTTGTGGCATATTATCTATTCTGTAAATGACAAAATTGAATATGAAAAAGCTTTAGCAAAGTTTGCACTAAAACATCAATTAGACGAAGCAAGTTTTGTAGAATCGTTTAAGAAATTTCCACCGTTTAAATCAGATTATGGAAGTTTTTCTGAAAAAGCTATTAAGAAATTATTGCCTTTGATGCGATTTGGAAATCAATGGAATTATGATGCTATTGACAACATTTCAAAAGAAAGAATTTATAAAATCATAACTGGAGAATATGACGAAAAAATTAAAAATAGAGTTCGCGAAAAGGCAGAACAGTTTAATTTAACAACAGAAAATAATTTTCAAAATCTCCCGCTTTGGTTGGCTCAGTATGTAGCGTATGGTCGTCATTCGGAGGCTGAAATTACAGGAAAATGGAATTCTGTTTCTGATTTAGAAAATTATCTAAAAGAATTTAAACAGCATTCGCTTCGTAATCCTATTGTAGAGCAAGTTATTACTGAAACCTTGCGTGTTGTAAAAGATATTTGGCAAGAATACGGAAAAGGTGCACAAGATTTCTTTTCAGAAATTCATATTGAATTAGGTCGTGAAATGAAAAATACTGCTGATGAACGTAAACGCTTAACTAATGTAGTTACCGAAAATGAAAATACCAATTTGCGTATTAAAGCATTGTTGGCGGAGTTAGCCTTGGATGCAACTGTAGAAAATGTGCGCCCATATTCGCCGATGCAACAGGATATTTTAAAAATCTACGAAGAAGGTGTTTTAAATGCCGAAGAAAATATAGAGGAAGATATTTTAAAAATAAGTAAAACAGCACAACCTTCAAGCTCAGATTTAAAACGCTATAAATTATGGTTAGAGCAACGTTATCGTTCACCTTATACAGGTCAAATGATTCCGCTGAACAAATTATTTAGCCACGAATATGAAATCGAGCATATTATCCCGCAAAGTTTGTTTTTTGACGACAGTTTGAGTAATAAAATTATTTGTGAATCGGCTGTAAATAAATTAAAAGACAATCGAATAGGTTTAGCCTTCATTAAAGCATATCACGGAGAAGTTGTTCCGTTAGGAAATGGGAAAACCGTAAAAATTCTTGAAGTGCAAGATTATGAGGATTTTGTGAAGCAAAATTATAGTAAGAACAGAACAAAACGTAATAAATTGTTGATGGAAGATATTCCAGAAAAAATGATTGAACGTCAACTGAATGATACACGTTATATAAGCAAATATATCAGTCAATTACTGTCTAATATTGTGCGTGATGTTACGCCAGATTCAAAAGATGATGGAATAAATTCAATTAATGTATTACCTGGAAATGGTAAAATTACGACTCGCCTAAAACAAGATTGGGGATTAAATGACGTTTGGAATGAATTGATTTTACCACGTTTTGAGCGAATGAATGAGTTAACGAATTCTACTGATTTTACTTCAACAAATACAAATGGAAAAGTAATTCCGACGGTTCCTATAGAATTATCAAAAGGTTTTTCAAAAAAGCGTATCGATCATAGACATCACGCTATGGATGCTTTGGTAATTGCTTGTGCAACGCGTGATCATGTTAATTTATTAAATAATGAATCGGCAAAATCTGAAACCAAAAGATATGATCTGAATCGTAAGCTTCGTGTTTATGAAAAAGTAACCTATAAGGATCAAAAAACAGGAGAACAAATAACTCGTGAAGTTCCAAAAGATTTCTTAAAACCTTGGACTCAATTTACAATAGAAGCAAAAAATGCATTAGAAAATATTGTAGTGAGTTTTAAACAAAATACACGTGTTATTAATAAAGCAACCAACTATTACGAAAGTTATAAAGACGAAAATGGTAATTTGCGTTTTGATAAAAATGGGAAGCCTAAAAAGGATTTTGTAGAACAAAAGGGTATGAATTGGGCGGTTAGAAAACCATTGCATAAAGAAACTGTTTCTGGGCAAGTACATTTAGACCGAGTGAAGGTTGCGAAAGGTAAAATTCTTTCTGCTACGCGTAAATCTTTAGATACAACATTTAATGAAAAGACAATTCAATCCATTACCGATACTGGAATTCAGAAAATATTATTGAATTATTTAAAGGCAAAAGGAAGTCCTGAAGTTGCTTTTTCTCCCGAAGGAATAGAAGAAATGAATAAAACAATTTCTCTTTATAATGAAGGTAAAAATCATCAACCTATTCTTAAAGTGCGCGTTTTTGAACAAGGAAGTAAATTTCCTTTAGGTGAAACAGGCAATAAAACAAAGAAGTTTGTTGAGGCAGCGAAGGGAACAAACTTATTTTTTGGAATTTATGAAGATAAAGCAGGTAAACGCAGTTACAATACTATTCCTTTAAATTTAGTGATAGAACGTCAAAAACAAGGACTTTCGCCAGTTTCAGAAATCAATGATAAAGGACATCGTTTATTATTTCACTTATCTCCAAATGATTTGGTTGTTATACCTAAAGATGGAGATATAAATAGTAAAGATGTTTACAAAGTGGTGAGTTTTACAGGAGGGCGCTTATATGTAATACCACATTTTGTATCTTCTGTAATTGTAAATAAAATTGAATATACTCAATTGAATAAAATTGAACTGACGAAAGAGAAAGATTTGATTAAAAAAATAGAATTTGATAGATTAGGTAATTTAATTTCTAAATCATCAAAACTTGAAGAATTATTTTATAAAAGAAGAATGTAAAAAAGCTATAGATACAAATATTTTAGTTTATGCTTTTCAGAATGATAATTTGGGACTAAAAAATAAGTCTATTGATTTATTTATGAATGAAAATCTAGTAGTATCGCATTTTGTATTAATTGAATTTATACACATTATACATACAATTTCTAAAATGGATAAACGTGAAACTTTGAAACTTATAATAGAATCTTTAGGGATAATAAGAACTAATTATTGTTATATGGAGACTTATAATTTAGCTTATTTTATTGTGAAACGATATAGAATTTCTCTTAAGGATTCGATTATAATTGCCGATGCAATCCTGAATGATTGTTCAATTTTATATTCAAGAGATATGCAACATAATCAAATATTTGAAAAAAAAATAAGAATAATTAATCCATTTATTTAAACTATGCTAAAACGCACCATTTACATTGGCAGTCCGTCCTATTTAAAGCTGAAGGATAATCAACTGAAAATAGAGGATACGATTACAAAAGAAGTCAAAGGTTCTGTTTCTGTTGAGGATATGGGATTTTTGGTATTGGATCATTATCAAATTACGTTGAGTCATCAATTGATACTTGCGTTGCAACAAAATAATGTTGCCATTATTAGTTGTGATGAGAGTCATTTGCCTTTGGGATTGATGTTGCCAATGAGTGGTCATGTTTTGCATAGCGAACGTTTAAAGCATCAAATCAACATTTCGGAGCCTCTCCGTAAACAATTATGGAAACAAACTGTAGAGGCAAAGATATTTCAGCAAAAAGCATTGCTAAGTAAATTGGGATTTGTAGAAGAGCCGATGCAAAATTATTTAACCAATGTAAAATCTGGAGATACGACGAATATGGAAGGGATTGCAGCGCAGTATTATTGGAAACAACTGTTTGATAATTTTACAAGAGAACGTGACGGAGATGTGCCTAATAATTTTTTGAATTTTGGATATGCTATTCTTCGAAGTATGGTTGCAAGAGCATTGGTGAGTAGTGGTCTTAATCCAACGATAGGAATTTTTCACCGTAATAAATACAATCCCTATTGTTTGGCTGACGATATAATGGAGCCTTATCGTCCTTATGTTGACGAGTTGGTATTAGAATGGATAAATAAACCATTTCGACCAACAGAAATGAATAAAGAAGCCAAAGCGCATTTGTTATCGATTGCAACAAAAGATGTGATGATGGATGGACTAAAACGACCTTTGTTGGTTGCGCTAAGTTCTACAACAAGTTCGTTGTATAAGTGTATGACAGGGGAGCAGCGTATGATTCGTTTTCCTGAAATGGTATGAGTTTTAGTCGTTATAATGCATATCGAATTATGTGGGTTTTAGTTTTATTCGATTTACCAACCGAAACAAAGAAACAACGAAGTCAGGCAACAAGATTTCGAAAAGAATTGCTTGACGATGGTTTTGCAATGTTTCAGTTTTCGATTTATTTGCGGCATTGCCCAAGTAAAGAGAATGCTGAGGTACATATAAAACGCGTCAAATCTAAATTACCTGAATATGGGAAAGTAGGAATTATTTGTATTACCGATAAACAATTTGGACAAATGGAGATCTTCTTTTCAAAAAAAGAAACTAATTTACCCACAGGACCCCAACAATTAGAATTGTTTTAGAAATAAAAAAACCGATAGAATAATATGTATTCTATCGGTTTTTACTTTTTTTCTCATTTCTACTTTTCTTCTCAAACCCTTTAAAACAAAGGATAATAAAAATGAGGTTGTAATTACTTTGATAAATATACCAAATTGAAAGAAACTCACAACTATAATCATCATGAAAATGTTATTGATAAAGTTGTAATTACTTTGATAAATATACCAAATTGAAAGAAACTCACAACCAGACAAACAGACAATTTTGGAATTAAGGTGTTGTAATTACTTTGATAAATATACCAAATTGAAAGAAACTCACAACTCGCTTTAAAGTCTAATTGTCCAATTTCTGGTTGTAATTACTTTGATAAATATACCAAATTGAAAGGAACTCACAACAATGAGGAAAAGACATAGCATAGTTGTTCAGTTGTAATTACTTTGATAAATATACCAAATTGAAAGGAACTCACAACTGCTAATTGGGTAGATGAAGGACGAAGCGCGTTGTAATTACTTTGATAAATATACCAAATTGAAAGGAACTCACAACATACTTTATTATCAAATAAGGTAAGTGCATGTTGTAATTACTTTGATAAATATACCAAATTGAAAGGAACTCACAACTTGAATTAACATCTATTAACGAAAAACTTGGTTGTAATTACTTTGATAAATATACCAAATTGAAAGGAACTCACAACAAATATAAAGGCGATGATGTTTGGGGTGGGGTTGTAATTACTTTGATAAATATACCAAATTGAAAGGAACTCACAACTAATTTTAGAGTGGTTAAAAGATAATCCTAGTTGTAATTACTTTGATAAATATACCAAATTGAAAGGAACTCACAACTGTCTGACATTCCTTTTAATCGACCTGCTTGTTGTAATTACTTTGATAAATATACCAAATTGAAAGGAACTCACAACTAGATGGAAGTCCTATTTTTAACTTCTACCGTTGTAATTACTTTGATAAATATACCAAATTGAAAGGAACTCACAACGTTAAGTCTTGCAACTTCTGCGTATGTGTCGTTGTAATTACTTTGATAAATATACCAAATTGAAAGGAACTCACAACTGCACTCTATGCAGTTTCCGCATCCTATTGGTTGTAATTACTTTGATAAATATACCAAATTGAAAGGAACTCACAACAGTTTTTAATTTGAAAAATACCTGCTTGATGTTGTAATTACTTTGATAAATATACCAAATTGAAAGGAACTCTCAACGTTGTTAATACTATTGCAAAGTTAATTATTGTTGTAATTACTTTGATAAATATACCAAATTGAAAGGAACTCACAACTCCTAGTCCTCTTATGTCTAAATGGCTTAAGTTGTAATTACTTTGATAAATATACCAAATTGAAAGGAACTCACAACTTATAGGTATTATTAGTTTAACACCTAGAAGTTGTAATTACTTTGATAAATATACCAAATTGAAAGGAACTCACAACAAGTAGCCTTTGTTATAAACTTAGTACTACGTTGTAATTACTTTGATAAATATACCAAATTGAAAGGAACTCACAACCTGAATATCTACTTCTATCCAATCATCACTGTTGTAATTACTTTGATAAATATACCAAATTGAAAGGAACTCACAACATAATGGGTCTTATTGTCTTGGTCTCTTTTGTTGTAATTACTTTGATAAATATACCAAATTGAAAGGAACTCACAACTATAATGTAAAGTGCCATAAGGTAATTTTAGTTGTAATTACTTTGATAAATATACCAAATTGAAAGGAACTCACAACCACCAACTGATTCTTTTTTCATTGCGTCGTGTTGTAATTACTTTGATAAATATACCAAATTGAAAGGAACTCACAACAGATTCAAAAGTCACAAACTTTTTAAGTGGGTTGTAATTACTTTGATAAATATACCAAATTGAAAGGAACTCACAACAATACTTTATAATGAATTACCTTTTCAAGAGTTGTAATTACTTTGATAAATATACCAAATTGAAAGGAACTCACAACGAAATGTTGATGGTGAAATGAAATTAGCTTGTTGTAATTACTTTGATAAATATACCAAATTGAAAGGAACTCACAACAAGCTTTTGCAATATCAGATTCTTCTCCTCGTTGTAATTACTTTGATAAATATACCAAATTGAAAGGAACTCACAACTCAAAGAGCATTATACGAATATCGAAATAAGTTGTAATTACTTTGATAAATATACCAAATTGAAAGGAACTCACAACTGATATTAATTCGACGTTGCAAATACTCGTGTTGTAATTACTTTGATAAATATACCAAATTGAAAGGAACTCACAACATAATCGCTTGTTTGGTTGCGAGTTGCCGTGTTGTAATTACTTTGATAAATATACCAAATTGAAAGGAACTCACAACACGAATGTACATAGAAGATCGCTTTCCTATGTTGTAATTACTTTGATAAATATACCAAATTGAAAGGAACTCACAACAGCTACAGCTATAATAATATATATGTTTGTGTTGTAATTACTTTGATAAATATACCAAATTGAAAGGAACTCACAACTCAAAGAGCATTATACGAATATCGAAATAAGTTGTAATTACTTTGATAAATATACCAAATTGAAAGGAACTCACAACGAGAAGTGGGTAAATGATAAATTCAATATTGTTGTAATTACTTTGATAAATATACCAAATTGAAAGGAACTCACAACAGTAGTTTAATAATATAACACAATCACATTGGATATCCCCCTGAATTTTCCAGTGTAAGTTAAGCTACATTTTTTAAAAATTGTAAATTATTATTAAACTCAAAAA
>NZ_JACAGG010000092.1:0-529 GCF_030324375.1 Empedobacter sp. R132-2 | reverse complement strand
AGTTTGGGGTGTTTTACGGCTGTGGCCGCGCCGCGCTCCCGGTGCGAGTGTGCAAACTACTGCGCAGGAGAGGCTGCGGCGAGACCGCCACTGTATTTCGGGGGCGGCCCGGTGAGGGGCCGATCCCCAACGCCGACCCCCCGGAGGGGTTCGAGGGTTGAAATGACGCTCGGACAGGCATGCCCGCCAGAATACTGGCGGGCGCAATGTGCGTTCAAAGATTCGATGATTCACTGAATTCTGCAATTCACATTACTTATCGCATTTCGCTGCGTTCTTCATCGATGCCAGAACCAAGAGATCCGTTGTTGAAAGTTTTGATTCATTTTCGAGACGCCCGCTAGGGTCGCCGAGAAAGGCTCAGAGCAAAGGTAAAACAGAGCCGCGACGGAAGCCGCGACGGAGAGAAAAAAGAGTTTGAGTTGGTCCTCCGGCGGGCGCCATGGGATCGGGGGCTGCGACGCGCCCGGGGCAGAGAATCCCGCCGAGGCAACAGATTGGTAACGTTCACATTGGGGTTTGGGAGTTG
>NZ_JACAGG010000091.1:0-586 GCF_030324375.1 Empedobacter sp. R132-2 | reverse complement strand
CAACAACTTTCTCGTAAAGGACATTGTCCACAATCTTTTTCCGAACTTCTATAGCTTTTCTTTTCGTAGCCTTTGCTGTCTGTTAAAGTTCGTTTAAATGGTAAAAAAGCTTTATTTCCGCCTTCTTGAATACATTCGTATCGATTCTCTTTCTTATTAAAAATAAAACCTTCTCGCTCGGGTTTATATTGTCCAAAGTTGGGAATCCAAGCGTCTAAATTATGATCTTCACAATATTGTAAACTAGCACCGCTACTATAGCCCGCATCAGCTAAAACTTCTCCTATTTGAATCTCGTTTCGTTTAAAATTTTCAATCGTTTGATCCATAATTTCTGCAAAAATAGCACTGTCTTTACTACCAGCTGTACTAGCACAAGCGCCTGTAATCACGTGGTGTTTATCATCAACTGCTAACTGTCCTGCATAGTTCAGTTGGCGTGGTTTACCTGGTTTGGTCGAGATTTTCGCATCAGGATCTGTTGGGCTATAATGGGTATGATTACTTAAAAACTTTGGACGAATATCTTCACCATCTTCATTTTTTTGAAGCGTTTTCACATGTCCCGGCATTCCTTTAAACGCTT
>NZ_JACAGG010000089.1:0-619 GCF_030324375.1 Empedobacter sp. R132-2 | reverse complement strand
TGGAAACCTAATTCAAAGGTCATTGAAAAAATTAAACTATTGAATGCTGAAAGAAAACATCGAGTTAAAATAAGAGCAGGATTATTAGCTCAAACATAGGACGATCAATTCTTAAAACCAACTATGGATAAAGCTGTATTGCGTTTAAACACTAAACTCATCGATATATTAACGAAACAAATTAATGAAATAGAAGATAGAATCTATCAGCTAATTTGTGAAGATGAACAACTTTACGATCATTATAAAAGAATACAATCAATCCCTGGAGTAGGAAAAGTTTTAGCATTTAATATGTTGATAAAAACAGATGGTTTTACAACTATAAATACGCCAAGACAAATGGCTTGTTATGCAGGAGTAGCTCCATTTGATTTTCAGTCTGGAACATCTATAAAACGAAGACCAAAAGTATCAACTATGGCAGATAAAGAGTTGAAAAAACTATTGCACTTAGCAGCTATGAGTGCTATTCGGTTAGAAAATGACTTGGCGATTTACTATCATCGAAAAGTTGAACAAGGTAAAAATAAAATGGCTGTTTTAAACGCTGTGAGAAACAAAATTATTCATCGGATTTATGCTCTAATTAAAAATCAAACTATTTATAAAAATAACT
>NZ_JACAGG010000088.1:0-641 GCF_030324375.1 Empedobacter sp. R132-2 | reverse complement strand
CGACTAAATAGCGCTCCAGGGTAGGCGCCCACACTTTGCGCGGGGCTCTAGGGTAGCTCCAGGCTAGCGGGAGGGCTCGAATTTGGCCAAGTCCGAAAAAACTGGCCAAGTCGGTTTCCCGTTTGTATGGCCGTGAGTCGATTTGGGCAAAAACGCATACAAATGAATTTTGCGGAAAATCGGAACGCGGCCACGAGCCCAACCTGCCCGGGCCCGGGCTTCCATTAGCTCGCAGGACTTATGAGAGGAAGGGGGCAACCAAAGGAAGGCAGCCGAAAGGTGACGACCGGCGAACCCCCGACCGATCAAACTGTACCATATCTTGTAGACGTTTAGTTATGGCGACCTCTTGAACAGGCTTGCAGGATGTAATTCTCGCTCGCGATTGGTCGTAACTATCTGTCGCCCCTCCCGAAAGCGGCTCCCACGGGTGCACGCCGTACGGAGGAAGCACGGCTGCGTCGGGGCGCCCCTCAGGGGCCTCTGGCGCCGTCGGTTGGGTTCGGTGGACTGCTGGCCCTCTGTGGCACGCGGCCTTCACTGAGCAACAGGGGGCAGCCCGCCCCCAGCTGACACCGCAATGGTAGACGCTGGGGAACGGGCCCCTCTTCTGGGGCCCCCGATTCAGCGCCTTTGGCGCC
>NZ_JACAGG010000010.1:0-80763 GCF_030324375.1 Empedobacter sp. R132-2 | reverse complement strand
TCCAACTCAAAGATAATTTGAGATCCGAAATTTACGCGCTTTTTTTACGCTTTCTTTTAACGTTTAGGACGCTAATGGATAAAAATGTTTAAAATAAGTGTTAAATATTTGAATATTAAATTGTTGAAAAACAAAAAAGCCTGTTGAAAAACAGGCTTAAAATTAACACATGAGGACAAAATTTACTCTACTAAATCTTATACGTACATGAATATTTCAATATTTGTGCCAAAACTATATTTGACATAAAAAATAATTGCACAATCTATTTAACTGCTTTAATTTTTCCATTCATTGTTGCAAAATGTCCTGGGAAAGAGCATAAAAAATCATAAGTACCTTCTTCTAAGGTAAATTTGATTTGATCATTTTCTTTACCACCTAACAATTTTGTGTGCGCAATAATTTCTGATTGTAATTCTGTCGGAATATAATCTGTCGCCTTAGCAGAAGCCGCTGTATTTGCAAAAGCAGAAGCATCAGAACCTGGTTTTAACAAAATAAAATTATGTCCCATTGCTTCTTTTGACATTTCACCAGCATTCATTAAGATTAAAGTTACTTCTTCACCAGCTTTTACTGTAAATTCAGTTTTATCGTAGCGCATATCATCACTCGCTTTCAAAACAATATGATTGTTTGTAGCAGGCGTAGCTGTAGAAGTTTCAGCATCTTCTGATGGAGCTGTACTATAATCTATTTCTGGTTGAGTTGATTCATCTTTCTTAGAATCTCCGCAGCTCATCATCAAAATTGCCGCGAAACTCATCAAAGCTATTTTTTTCATTATTTCAATTTTTTGTTTGATGTAAAAATAATGAAATTCAGTAACTTAAAAAAATTTACTCAGTCTAAATAGAACTGATTTTAAACAGATAAATTTCTAAGGAATATCCAAATATTTGTGTGTTTGTAAAGAATAACGCCATTTTGGATTTTCTTTTACATATTCCACAATCAATGGAAGGTTTTTGTCGCGTTTGCTCCACTCTGTTTGTAAGAAAAGCGTACAATCTTTTCCAACTCGAGCAGCTTGTTCTTCAGCAAATTGAAAATCGTGATTATTGAACACAATACATTTCAATTCATTTGCAGCTTCGCAAACTTCGTCTAACGGCAACATTAATTTCTTAGGAGAAAGACAAACCCAATCAATTTCTCCGCTCAACGGATAGGCACCCGAAGTTTCAATATGGATTCTTGCACCTTTTTCGTGTAGTTTTTTTGTCAAATAAGTCAAATCCCACATTAAAGGTTCTCCTCCTGTAATGATGATTGTTTTGGCTTGAGAAGTTGCCAAATCCACCAATTCATCCACATTAGTTAAGGGATGCTTTTCAGCATCCCAACTATCTTTTACATCGCACCAATGGCAACCAACATCACAACCTCCTAATCGAATAAAATAAGAAGCCACACCTGTGTACATTCCTTCACCTTGAATTGTGTAAAAATGCTCCATAACAGGCAATAATTTCCCTTCTTGTATCAATTGTTGTTCTTCTGCAGTTGTTGATGCAATGTGTATCATAATTTTATTTTTTGTTGTTGTATGCCAACAATGTGTTTTTTAATAACATAGCGCGTGTCATTGGTCCAACTCCTCCTGGAACTGGCGTTATCCACGATGCTTTTTCTTTTACATTATCAAAATCTACATCACCAGCTAATCTAAATCCTCGTGGATTAGTTTCGTCATCAACGCGTGTAATTCCTACGTCAACGATAACCGCTCCAACTTTTACCATATCAGCTTTTAAGAAACCAGGAACACCTAATGCAGTGATCACAATATCAGCTTCTTTTGTAAATTGTTCTAAATTTTGAGTTTTCGAATGAGTTAATGTTACTGTACTGTTTCCAGGATTTCCGTTTTTACTCATCAAAATACTCATTGGGCGACCAACGATGCGAGAACGACCAATCACAACTGTATGTTTACCAGCTGTATCAATGTTGTAACGCTCTAACATTTCCATAATTCCGTAAGGTGTAGCAGGTAAAAATGTTTCCATTTCTAACGCCATTTTACCAAAATTCATCGGATGAAAACCATCTACATCTTTCTTAGGATCAATTGCATTGATAACCGCTTCTTGATCGATGTGTTTTGGTAATGGCAATTGCACGATAAACCCGTCCAATGTATCATCATTGTTCCATTTTTCAATTTCTGCAATCAAATCTTCTTGAGAAATTGTATCAGGCAAACGTAATTCTGATGACTCGAAACCTACAAAATGACAATCCTTGATTTTATTGTCAACATAGGTCTGAGAAGCACCATTACTTCCTACTAAAATTGCACCCAAATGTGGTACACGAACTCCTTGGTCCTTGTAATTCTGCACCAGCTCCTTGATCTCTTGTTTGATCTCTTTTGCCAGTTTAATACCGTCTAAAATTTGCATTGTTTTGTTGTGTTTGCGCAAAGATACGGACAAATTGGAAAATAAATCATTAAGTTTTGAGTTGATGATTTTCTGATTAAATAGAAAAACCACTTCGTTGTGAAGTGGTTTTAGCATTATTGATATTTTTTCTGCGATTCTTTTAAGTAATTAAAAACTTGTGTTGTGTTCATTTTTTTTAGAATTTATATTAAAAATAAACATGCCAGTTTCGAAATTGAAATAATAATCTTTTTCTCCATTTTTCAATTGAAACCATTCCAACAAACCATTTGTAAGATTAACACCAATCCAATTGATTTGTGAAGTTTTCAGATCGAAAATAAAATTATCATTCGGATTATTTGTGGTGATATAATGTGTTTTGTCGTCCAAAACATATAAAACACCACTTCCTTGAAACGCTTTCATTTTTAAGAATTTTGATTGTAGATTTCCAAAGTTATAACGCAAAACTGCTTTAAATTCTACATTTGGAGGAACTTGTGTTAACAAAGCATTTTGTTTCTTTTCGCGTGATTTACTTGCCCAAAAAGTTATTCCAAGAAGTAGTGCAAATGGAGAAAAAAACAAAATAATGATGATAGTAATGAAAGAATGTTATCCATAGTAGGTTGATTTAGGTTGTGTTAAGATACAAAAAAAAAGCTGTTAGTTTTCTAACAGCTTTTTTTAAATTTTATAAAGTTTGATTTTATTACAAATTACTCATTTTTTCTTCTACAACTTTTCGTTCTTGTACAATCAAATGATCTTCTTCTGTCGGAAATTGAAAAATTCCAGAATTGATGCTTTCAATGCGTTTCAAGACTTCGTAAGATGCTTTTGCTTTTGTAAAATCTTCTCGATTGAGATAAATACGAATCGCTTTCATAAACGTCAAAATATTTTTCTTTTTCAATTCATCTGCCAACAAAAATTGATCGCGTTCTTCGTTTGCTTCCAATAAAGTCGACAAATTATTATCATCAATTTTGTAATACGATTGTAACATTTGATTGAAAATAATCAAAAAACCTTCATCTGCATTTCCAACTTCTAACGAAATGATTCGAGCCAATGTTTTGTTTAATTCTTGAATATATTTTGAAATAAAATCTTGTTTAATCATCTTAATCTAATTTTTTAGACAACTTTTCGAAAGTTTTTTTTGCGTTTTTATCTTCGTATAAAATCTTATGAACAGCGTTGATAATTGGCGCTTTTATTTGGTATTGCTCATTCATAATTGCCACACCTTTTGTCGCATAGTAACCTTCGGCAACCATATTCATCTCCAAAATAGCAGATTTTACGGTGTAACCTTTTCCAATCATATTTCCGAACATTCGATTTCGTGAAAAGAACGAATATCCTGTTACTAACAAATCGCCTAAATAAGCCGAATCGTTAATTTTACGCTTCATTGGACTTGCAGTTTTTAAAATATGATTCATTTCTCGAATCGCATTACTCATCAAAACTGCTTGGAAATTATCTCCATAACCCAAACCATGCGCTATACCTGCTGCAATCGCGTAAATATTTTTCAATACCGCGCCAAATTCAGTTCCGTAAATATCGTTTGAAAGTTTCGTTTTGATAAAATCACATGCTAAACAATCCGCAACAACTTGTGCTTTGTTTTCGTCTTGCGCCGCAATTGTTAAATAAGAAAGACGCTCCAAAGCAACTTCCTCAGCGTGACAAGGACCACTTACAATTCCTAATTGTTCTTCTTTTACATCGAATTTATCAAACAAATATTGTCCAACCAATTGATAATGATCTGGAATAATTCCTTTGATTGATGTTACTACAAATTTATCTGTCAACGGAACAGTTAATTTACTTAAACAATCGGCAACGTAAATAGATGGCACAACCAAAAAGATTATATCCGAATTCATGACAACTTCGTTGATATCCGTTGAAATTTTAAGCTTTTCTGACTTAAATTCGACATCAGTTAAATAATTTGGATTATGTCTATTTCGCTCCAAATATCCTTTTACGTATTCATCTTTTACCCACCAGTTGAAAGTTTCAAGGTTTTTATTCAGCATTTTTGCAATCGCAGTTGCCCAGCTTCCATTCCCTATTAATCCAACTTTACGATTAGATAACTCTATCATAATATATGTATTGAATAGACAAAGTTAATTAATTTGTAGCTTAGGTATTTTGAATTTTACGAAAAGAAACTCAATTTTGTAAAAATTTTAACGACTTTGTATAAAAAGCTTTTTAGTGAGACCATTATCTACGGTATTGGCTCTATATTGCCGAGGGTAATTATTTTAGCATTGAATTTTTTTATTATCAAGCAAGTTGATAATTCAGATTTTGCAATGTTTTCTCAATTATATTCTGCGGTTTCTTTCCTGAATGTCATTTTAACATTTGGTTTCGAGACTGCATTTTTCCGTTATGCAACCGAAGAAGGAATGTATCAAAAAGTGTTGAATACAGCTTTTTGGTTTATGGTGATGAGTTCTACTGCAATGCTCGTTTTAGTTTTTCTTTTTTTACAACCTCTGGCAGATTCTGCAAATTATAGCGATCACCCAGAATATATTTTGTGGTTTGCGTGGATTGCTTTTTTTGATGCAATTTGTGTGATCCCTTTTGCAGTTCTACGTTTTAAAAATCGACCAATATTATATACAACAATTCGCGTAATTCAGAATGTTTTTCAAGCAGTTTTGACAATTGGTTTGTTGTATTATGTTTCGAAAGATTTTATGCTAGGTTTAGGTTTTGATAATGCGATTTCCTATCCTTTTATAGCGAATTTATTAGCGAGTATTTTAGGATTTGTATTATTAATAGGCGTTGTACGTCATGTTCAATTCAAATTTGATCAATCACTTTTCAAACAAATGTTTTTGTACGGTTATCCGATTATGATTGCTGGTTTGGGGTATATTTTAAATGAAAATTTCGATAAATTAGTTCAACGACAATTAATAGATCCAGCAGCAGCGGGTTCTTATGGTGCTTGTTACAAATTAGCAACATTAATGACGCTTTTCGTTACAGCTTATCGAATGGGAATAGAACCATTTTTCTTTAAAGTTGCCAAAAAAGGAGATGCAAAACAGACATACGCGAATATTTTGTTCTTTTTCAGTATCATTTGTAATATTGTAATTCTTGGAATTTTAGCAAATATTGACTGGATTAAGAAAATATTTGTTCCAAATTCAACGTATTGGAATGCTTTAGATATTGTCCCAATTATTTTAATTGCGAATTTATTTTTCGGAATTTATTATAACCTTTCAACATGGTACAAAGTAACGGATAGAACAAGTATCGGAACTATAATTTCATTGGTTGGTGGTGCGATTACTATTATTTTGAATGTTTTTTTATTGCCAAAATATGGTTTTATGGTTTCTGCCTGGACAACTTTATTGGCGTATGGTGTAATGATGGTGATTTCGTACATTTGGGGTCAGAAAGTTTATCCGATTCCGTATAAAGTCAATAAAATTGTACTTTACATGGGAATTGCAATTGCTTTAGCATGTACAAATTATTACATTCTCGATTCTAATTTGATTATTGGTAATCTGATTCTTATCGTGTACATTGCGTTTATTGCGTTTGCGGAAAAAAATACACTTAAAAAACTAAGAAAATAAAGATGAAAGTAAAAGTTATCAACATCTCGAAACACGCTTTACCAGAATATAAAACAGCTTTATCGGCTGGAATGGATTTAACAGCTAACATTGATGCACCAATCGAATTAAAACCTTTGGAAAGAAGATTAATTCCAACAGGATTGAGCATCGAATTACCAGCAGGTTACGAAGCACAAGTTCGTCCTCGTAGTGGAATGGCGTTAAAATATGGTTTAACTTGTTTGAATTCTCCTGGAACAATTGATGCAGATTATCGTGGAGAAATCGGTGTTATTTTAGCTAATGTTTCAAACGAAGCCGTTACAATCAACGATGGGGAGCGTATTGCACAATTAGTGATCGCGAAACACGAAACGGTTGAGTGGGAAGAATCTAACGCTTTAAATGAAACTGAACGCGGAGCTGGAGGTTTCGGAAGTACAGGAAAACAATAATTTTTTTGTCATTCTGAGCTTGTCGAAGAATCTAAAAAAGAAGTAATTCAATTATAAAATATCAATCTAACAAAAAATATTTTTAGAAATAAAATGAAAATTATTATCCCAATGGCAGGACGTGGTTCACGTTTACGCCCTCATACATTAACAACACCAAAACCATTAATTCCAATTGCAGGAAAACCAATCGTGCATCGTTTGGTAGAAGATATTGCGAAGGTTTGTTCAGAAAAAATTGACGAAATTGCTTTTGTAATTGGTGATTTTGGAGCTGAGGTTGAAGCTGATTTAATTGCAATTGCAGAAAAATTAGGAGCAAAAGGAACAATTTGTCATCAATTGGAGCCGCTTGGAACAGCGCATTCTATTTGGATGGCAAAAGAAGCTTTGGATGGACCAACGGTTGTGGCGTATGCAGACACATTATTTCGTGCAGATTTCAAATTAGATATGGAGTCGGATGGGGTTGTTTGGGTAAAACAAGTTGAAAATCCATCAGCTTTTGGAGTTGTGAAATTAGACGATAACAGTGTTATCACTGATTTCGTAGAAAAACCAAAAGAATTTGTTTCGGATTTAGCAATTATCGGAATTTACTTTTTCCGTGATGGACAAAAGCTATATAAAGAAATCGAATATTTATTAGAAAATGATATTCAAAAAGGAGGTGAATATCAATTGACGGATGCATTAGAAAATATGCGTGCTGCGGGTGATAAATTTACGCTTGGAAAAGTAGACGAATGGATGGATTGTGGTAACAAAGCCGTTACTGTAGATACAAACACTCGTGTTCTTAACTTAGATAAAGAAGAATTTAAAGGAATTGCTGCATCAGCAACGGTTGACAATTCATTAATCATCGAGCCATGTTTTATTGGAGAAAATGTTGTGATTAAAAATTCGAAAATTGGACCTTTTGTTTCATTAGGAAATGGAACAGTTGTTGAAAACTCGAATATTGATAACAGTTTGATTCAAGAAAATTCAATCATCAGTAATGCAAATCTTACAGATACAATGATCGGAAACAATGCCAAATATTATGGTGTTTCGCGTAGTATTAGTTTAGGAGATTACTCAGAATTGGATTTTAAATCTCACGAAGCTTAAAAAATTATGATTAAAAAATTAACGTATATCTTTTGTTTAGGAGTTCTTGCAACAGCTTGTAACACTCAGAAAGTAGCAAAAGTAGATAAAGATAATACAGAAGTTGTTTCGGCTTCTTCAAAAATTATTCAACAAACCTTATCAAAAAAATCATCATTCAAAGATTTGACGATTAAGGCAAAAGTTTCAGCAGATTTGGGAGATGCAAATGCTACAATTGCTGTAAAAAATGGGCAAAAGATATGGGTTAATGCTACGAAATTTGGACTTACAGGTGCACGCGCATTGATTACGCCTGATGGTTTTTCGGCTTTCGAAAAAATCGGTGGAACATATTATGAAGGAGATTTTTCTATCGCAAATAAATTATTGAAAGTTGATTTTATCGATTATCAAAAATTACAAAATTTGATGTTAGGAAAAGTTTTCGTTGATCTAAATCCTACAGATTATACAGCGACTTTTACAGATAATCAATATACGATTACATATAATAAAAATCAAGCGATTGCGACTTCTCCAAAAGAAGGTGAATACATACAAACATATGTTTTTGATAACGGTTTCCGATTGAAAGAAGCACATCTGAAAGATCCAAAACGAAAAATGGAAGTTGATTTGGCTTACGACAATTGGGTAAAAGCTGGAGCAGAGGAATTTCCGAAAAATGTTAAAATTATTATAAAAGAGAAAAAAACGCGTCAAATAGACTTGGAATATAATAGTTTTACGTTTCAGGAAACGAACACACCGTTCTCAATTCCAGATGGGTATAAGAAAAAAGAAATAAAATAATGAAGTTTGTTTTATCAACTGTACTTTTAACGTTGTCATTATCAGTGTTTGCGCAGGTTCCGTACAATAAAGCGAACTTACAAAAACAGAATGCTCAGCTTAAAAAAGAGATTATAAACTTAAACAAACAACTCGAGGTTAATAAGCAAAATTCGAAGTTAAATGTTGATTTTGTGCAGAATTTGACGAAAAAAATTCAGGTTCAAACAAAATTAGTCAACAACTTATCAAAAGAAAAACGCTTTATCGAGGACGAAATTTATTTAACTCAATTAGAGATTAATAAACTTTCGCGCGAGTTGGTTGAGCTAAAAAAAGACTACAAACAGGTTTTGGTTCGTGCATACAAGAACAAATCTGTTGAAAATAAATTACTTTTTGTGCTTTCTTCTAAAAGTTTGGGAGAGGCTTATCGTCGTATCAAATATTTAGAAAAATATTCGGCTTTTCAATTAGGACAAGCTAATGAAATTATCGGTAAACAAACTGATATTCAAACGAAAAAAGCGAAAAAAGAAAAAGCGAAAGACGAAAAAGAAAAAGTACTTTCTCAGCAAACTTTATTTAGTCAAAATCTTGAAAAAGAAAGATTAACAAAAGAGAAAGCGGTCGAAGAATTCCGTAAAAACGAAGGTGTTATTGTTGCTGAAATCAATGCAAAAGAAGCACAACAACGTCAAATTGATGCACAGATTAAAGCAATTATTGAAGAAGAGATTCGACAAGCAAAGATTCGTGCAGAAAAAGATTTAAAAGATTGGAACGAAGCTAAACGAGGAAATACAATTGCATCTTATAATGAGTATTTAAGAGATAACCCAAAAGGAGATTATGCGAAATCAGCTCGTACAGCTATTTTAAGAATTGAGAATGATGCCAAAGCATGGAATATTGCACGTTCAGCGCATACAAAACAAGCGTATCAATCTTATTTAAATCATCATCCAACAGGAAGTTTCGTATCTACAGCAAAAACAGAAGTTGCTAAATTTGAACAATTAGAACGCGAAGCTGAAGCAGAACGTCAACGTATCATTGCACAACGTAAAGCAGAAGAGGAAGCTCGTTTGAAAGCTCAAAAAGAAGAAGATGCTCGTAAAATTGCAGCAGCTAAAGCTGAAGCTGAGCGTAAAGCGAAGATAGAAGCTGAGCAGAAAGTTGTTGTAAAAGTGCCAGAAAAAGAACGTGTTGTAAAAGTAGATGCAGTAAAACCAGCTGAGACTTTTGCAGAACGTCCAGATTCTGAAGGTATTTCGGGAGAATTCTCATCAAACAAAGGTCGTCTACCTTGGCCTGTTGATAAAGGAACGGTTGTAAGTAGATTTGGAGCTAATTCTCACCCAGTTTTATCTAATATTACAACGCAAAATAGTGGTGTTGATATTTCAACTTATCGTGGAGCACATGCACGTGCTGTTTACGAAGGAACTGTTCAAGCTGTAATGAGTGTATCTGGAAATGGTAAGTCTGTATTGGTAAGACATGGTTCGTATTATTCAGTTTATACAAACTTATCAAGTGTAAGTGTTTCGAAAGGTGATGATGTAAAACGTGGTCAGTCTTTAGGAATTATCTATACAAGTGGAGATGGAGAAACAATCATGAATTTCCAAGTTTGGAGCGGAACAACAAAACAAAATCCTGCTTCTTGGGTAGCGGGAATGTAATAAATTAATTATATATTTGCATTAAAATCAATTCAGTATGGGATTAGGAGGTAAAGAATGGATCGTAATCGTACTTGTTGTGTTATTATTATTCGGAGGAAAGAAAATTCCTGAATTAATGAAAGGATTAGGTTCTGGATTAAACGAATTCAAGAAAGCAACAAAAGATGATAACAAATCAGAAGCTACTGAAAGTACTTCTGACAAAAAAGAAAATTAAAATATATTTTTAATTAGATAATAGAGCATTGTAGTTGCGTATACAATTACAATGCTTTTATTTTATAAACTAAAACAAAACATGAAATTCACAGATAAAGCTTGGTCTATTTTTAATCAAAGTATCAATGATTATCACAAATATGATGATGTAAATCGTCAAATCGAAAATCCATATAGCGAAGAAGATTTAATCGCTCATTTATTGTACAAAAAAAATTGGATTGATACAGTTCAATGGCATTTAGAAGATATTATTCGTGATCCACAAATTGATCCAGTAGAAGCATTAAGCTTAAAACGTTGGATTGATAAATCAAACCAAGAACGTACAGATATGGTAGAATATGTGGATAGCTGGTTTTTACAACAATATGCGAATGTAGAAGTAAAAGCAGATGCAACTTACAATACAGAATCTCCTGCGTGGGCTGTAGACCGTTTTTCTATTTTATCGCTTAAGGTTTATCACATGAAACAAGAGGTAGAACGTGAGGATGCAACACCGGAGCATAAAGCAGCTTGTCAAGTGAAATTAGATGTTTTGAATCAACAACATCAAGATTTATCAACAGCGATTGAAGAATTGTTGGCTGATTTTGAAGCAGGTAAAAAATACATGAAAGTGTATAAACAAATGAAAATGTATAATGACGAGGATTTGAATCCAGTTCTTTATGCAAACAAGAAATAATTTTCAGAAAAATTAATAAAATATAGAAAACTCATCTTTTTTGGATGAGTTTTTTTATTGCGTACAAATATGTTAATTTCATCTAATCAAAATATTAGAATGAAAAAACTGAAATTTATTACTTGCTTTACCTTATAATCAACCTAAAAATTAACACCAGAAGAATTTAAAAAGCTTCAAACTAAAATTTTAGAATAATTATAAAGTTGAAATTACCTCGTATTGAAAAATATGAGGTAATTTTATAATTACTGTAAAATTTCACACATGAAGAAAAATTATTTCAAACCCTTACTTTTAGGAATAAGTTTATTCTCGATTTCGGTTTTTGGTCAACAAGAAAAACCAAAATACGATTATCAAGAAGCTTTCAAACCATTTTTTTATCAGAATAATGCAACAGAAACTCGTTCGGCGAGTGGAAAACCAGGTCATAATTATTGGCAAAATCGTGCAGATTATAATCTGAATGTTAGTTTGAATGAAGAAAAAAATGAAATTTCGGGAACATCTGAAATTACATATACCAACAATAGTTTTGATGATTTAGACTTTTTGTGGTTACAATTGGATCAAAATTTATTCAAAAAAGAATCTCGAGGAAGTGCTTTATTACCGATTTCTGGAAGCCGTTATGGTGATTCAACTTCTGAATTTGAAGGAGGTTATAAAATTAAATCTGTTCAAATAGACGGAAAAGAAGCGAAATACACTGTTTCGGATACACGCATGCAAATTGATTTGATTAATCATTTGAAAGCTCGTGGAGGAAAAACAAAAATAAAAATCGAATATTCATTTGTTTCACCAGATTATGGAGCCGATAGAATGGGTGTAGAACCAACTAAAAATGGAAAGATTTTTACGATGGCGCAATGGTTTCCTCGCATGGCGGTTTACGATGACATCATGGGATGGAATACATTACCATACTTAGGACCAGGAGAATTTTATCTGGAATATGGAGATGTAACAGCAAATATTACAGTTCCGTCTACGCATTATGTGGTTGGTTCAGGAGAATTATTGAATGAAAACGAAGTCTACTCGAAAGAAGAAGTGAATCGTTGGAACAAAGCAAAAGCGAGTGATAAAACCGTTATTATTCGTTCTGCTGATGAGGTAAACAAAGCGACAAAAGTTGCAAAAGGAACAAAAACGTGGAAATTTAAAATTCAGAATACACGTGATTTTGCTTGGGCTTCATCATCTTCGTTCATCTTAGATGCAGCAAAAATTAATCTTCCAAGTGGTCAAAAATCGTTGGCAATTTCGGCTTATCCAGTAGAAAGTGACGGTAATGATGCTTGGGGAAGATCGACAGAATATACAAAAGCTTCTATTGAGCATTACTCGAAACAATGGTTAGAGTATCCTTATCCAGCGGCGACAAATGTGGCAGGAAATGAGGGTGGAATGGAATATCCTGGGATTGTTTTTTGTCATATGACTTCGAAAGGTGAAGGACTTTGGGGTGTTACAGATCACGAATTTGGACATATTTGGTTCCCGATGATTGTTGGTTCTAATGAGCGTGTTCATGGTTGGATGGACGAAGGTTTTAATACGTTTATCAATGATATTTCGACGAAGAATTTCAACAATGGCGAATATTACAAAAAGCAATCTGCACAACGAATGGCGGGTTATTTATTCAGCGATAATCTTGAGCCTGTAACGACTCAACCAGATAATATGCGCGAAAGAAATATCGGTGCATTGTTGTATTATAAGCCAGGTGCAGGAATGAAAGTTTTGCGTGAAACAATTTTGGGTGAAGAAAAATTCGATAAAGCATTGCGCCAATACATCAAATATTGGGCATATAAACATCCAACGCCAGAAGATTTTTTCCGCACGATGGAAAATGTTTCAGGAGAAGAATTATCTTGGTTTTGGAGAGGTTGGTTTTTGAATAAATGGACAATTGATCAAGGAATTAACAGTGCAAAATATGTAGATGGAGATTACAAAAAAGGCTTGATTTTGAAAGTTGAAAATTTTGGACAATTACCAATGCCAACTACTGTTCAAGTGAACTTTAAAGATGGGACTTCTCAAGAAGTTAAATTACCGATTGAAGTTTGGAAACGTAATACAGAATGGACATTCAAAGTGCCTTCAACAAAAGAAGTTTCGATGATTAAATTGGATCCAAATGGAGCTTTACCAGATATTGATTTGAAGAATAATACATTCAATATGGCGGATGCAAAACCTGTTGAAAAGGTTAATCCAAAAGAATACGAAGGTACATTTACGAATAAACAAATTAATTCAGAATTTGTGTTGAAAGCTGAAAACGATAAATTGAAATTAGTTTTTGGTGGACAAACTATTCCATTAGATTATCAAGGTGATAGTAAATTTGTGAATGAACAAGGCGGTTTGGAGTTGACTTTTGCAAAAGATAAAAAGACATTTTCTGTAGAAGAAGCTGGACAAAAGTTTGAGTTTACAAAGAAGTAAATTTGTTCTAAATTTTCATACTGAACCCGTTTTAGCATCACATCATAAAATATAAAAAACCACTTCATAAGAAGTGGTTTTTTGTTGACTATTATTTTTGAGATGTACCTTCTGGTTTAAGATATAAATCGAAGTAATCTGTAATTTTTTGCATCAAATGAACGCGATCTTTTCCACGAACATTATGCTCATGTCCAGGATAAACAAAATAATCCATTTGCATACCATTTTTCACTGCTTCGCGAATAAAATCAATCGAATGTTGCCAAACAACCACATTATCTTGCGCTCCGTGAATCATCAATAATTTACCTTTTAAGTCTTTTACACGGTTAATTAAATTCGTGTTTTTGAAACCTTCAGGATTATCTTGTGGCGATTCCATGTAACGTTCTGTGTACATAATTTCGTATTGTGTCCAATCTAAAACTGGTCCACCAGCAACACCAACTTTGAAAACATCAGGCTTACGTAACATAAAAGAAGTAGTCATAAATCCACCATAAGACCAACCATGAATTCCCATGCGTTCCGCATCTACGAAAGGCAAAGTTTTCAAGAAATCAACACCTTTCATTTGGTCATTCATTTCTGTAGTTGCTACATTTCCGTGAATCGCTTGTTCAAATTTAAGACCTCTATTCGCCGATCCGCGTCCGTCCATTGTAAATACAACATAACCTTTTTCCGCTAAATGATCGTACCAAAGATTTCCTGTTGCAGGAAAACGATTTGTGATTAATTGCGCGTGAGGACCATTGTATAAATAAACGATAACGGGATATTTTTTCGAAGAATCAAAGTTTGTTGGATAGATTAATTTTCCATACAAATCTGTTCCATCATCTGCTTTTAACGTTACATTTTCAACTTTCGCTGTATTGTAATTTGCCAAAGGATTTTGAGCAGTTAAGATATTTTGTTTGAATTTTCCGTTTGCATCCAATACATCAATTTTACGAGGCGTGTTATCATTACTCCAATTATCAATTGCATATTCTCCGTTCGTTGAAACCGAAACATTGTGCGTTCCAGCATCAGTTGTTATTTTACGCAATTTTCCATTCTCCCAATTCACCGCATATAAATGACGATCTTTCGGAGAATCTTTTGTTGTCATGATTAAGAATTCTTTTTTCTTCGCATTTTCTCCAACAAGATCCGTTACAATCCAATCTCCTTTTGTGATTTGGTTCAATAATTTTCCTTCCGTATTGAATCGGTACAAATGCATAAAACCATCGCGTTGCGACCACCAAACAAACTCGTTATTTTTTCCTGGAATAAAATGTAATTCATTTTGAGGTTCTACATATTTTGTATCATCTTCTTTGAATAATGTTTTAATCAATTTCCCTGAAACTGCATCATATTGATTCAATTCCATGTGCTTTTGATTACGAGAAAGTAAAGCAATATAAATATGTTTTTCGTCTGGCGACCACGTAACCGAAGTTAAATAATGATCTACTTCTGGGTGAGTTTCTAAGAAAGTCGTTTTTTGAGTGGTTGGATTATAAACACCTAACGTAACCGTATGATTTTTTGTTCCAGCAAACGGATATTTGATATTTTTGTTCACTGCAGGTTGTACCGACCAATCGATAATTGGATAATCTGTAACCGCTGTTTGATCCATTCTATAAAATGCAACTAAATTCCCTTTTGGAGAGATGAAAATTCCTTTGTGAATCCCGAACTCATTTTGATGAACCGATTTTCCATTCACTATTTCATATTTTCCGTCTTTGGTAATTTGATGTGTTTTTCCAGCTTTATCAACAAAAAATAAATTGTTGTCAATTACATATCCAACTTGATTATTCGTCGCGTCAAATTCTATATTTTCTGCATTGTCAGGTAATTTCAACCAATCGTTTTGTTGACCAGCAGTTGTAATTGTTTTGTAACCTGTTTTTGTAGAAAAATAAGCTTGCTTATCATTGATCCAATTCAAAGAAGGAATTCTTTTATTCTCAAATTGAGAACTTCTAAAAATTGTATCAGTTTTAAGAGATGGAACTTCTTTCTTGATTAAAGCTTCTCCGTATGATGTTTTTACATTTTGCGTGTACGCATTTTGATTCGGAATCCATTGAACTTGATTTAGATTTTCGATACGTAAATTCGTCGATAATCCAAGTACAGCATCTTCCATTGTGACATTCTTTTTCTGAGCAATTAAACTCGCGCTCATTAAAAGTGTAGTCAATAAAATTGTTTTTTTCATGTGTGATTTCTATTTCAAATATTGCCCAAGTGCTTCTAAGTTTTTCTTTTCATTCCCAATAAAAATTTTGTCTCCATCTACCACGACAGGACGTTTTAGGAAAGTATAATCTGATAAAATATAATTTTTGATATCATCTTCAGAAAGCTGTTGATCTTTCAATCCTAATTTTTTGTAATTCTGTGCACGACGTGAAAATAGAGCTTCGTAGTTGCCAGCTAAATTCTTCATTTCTTCTAATTCTTCTGCTGTTATCGCAGTCGATTTTATTTCATGCAAATCAAAACCTGTAAAATCAAACTCTTTCATAATACGTTTGCACGTATCGCAAGTTTTCAAAAAAAATATTTTTTTCATTTCTCAAAATCTTTGGTTTTGTAAAGATAAATAAGTTTCATCGTTTTGCAGAATGATAAAGAATTTTGTCAAAATATATTTCAAATCGATAAAAAACTATCTTTGCAAGTATGGAAGAAACTAATTTTTTGCGTTTAAACAAATATATTAGCGATAGTGGTTTTTGTTCGCGTCGCGAAGCAGATCAATACATCGAAAATCGTTTGGTACAAATTAATGGACGAGTTGCTAAAATTGGGCAATTTGTAGGACCAAATGATGTGGTGACTGTAAAAGGTGTCGAAATAGAACCGCGCGAAAAGGAGCATGCGGTTTATATTATGCTGAATAAACCTGTGGGCGTTACGTGTACAACAGATCCTACAGATCCAGATAATATTATCGATTTTCTTTCGTTTGGAGAACGAATTTTTCCGATTGGTCGTTTAGATAAAGATTCGCAAGGATTGATTTTATTGACAAGCGATGGTGATATTGTGAATAAGATTTTACGTGCTGGAAATAATCACGAAAAAGAATACATTGTAACCGTTGATAAACCAATTACGGATGAATTTTGCGAACGAATGTCGAAAGGTGTTCCGATTCTTAATCAGGTTACGAAGAAATGTAAGATCGAAAAAATAAGTACAAATGTTTTCAAAATTACATTGATTCAAGGTTTGAATAGACAGATTCGTCGTATGTGCGAATATTTTGGATATGGTGTAAAAAAATTAGAACGTGTTCGGATTATGAATTTAACGTTGAATGTAGGAATTGGTCAACATCGAGATTTAACGGCAGAAGAATTAGCAGAAATCAATCGCTTGACGAAAGATTCGGAAAAACACGAAGAAAAGAAACCAGCTTCAAAATCAAAAAAATCATCAGCGAAAAAAACAAAAGAAATTTCTCCAGATTTTAAAGATTCGAAAGGAAAATCAATTAAAAAGCCAGTAAAAAAATCAACAACTCAAGCCAGAGTAGGAAAAAGTAAACCACCTACAAATACGAAAGGAGGTAAATTTGGTAAAAGAAGATAAAATCAAAAGACGAATATTTTTCGTCTTTTTTTATACATTTTAGTCAAAACTAACTTCTATCATGTCATTTTACCAAAGATTCAATATCTTTATAAAGTAAAATCTTAAAAACACATGAAGAAAATTGTTTATTCGTTGCTTTTTATAGCGATGACTTTTGGTGCATCGGTAAAAGCACAAGAAAATGTTACTTATCAATTGCCTCCGCAAGAAATTTTACAATTGGCAGATGCAGATATGCCGCCGTCAATTAGTACAGATCGTAAAGCGGAGAATGCATTTTTGTCTTATAGAAGTCGTTATAAAACGATTAATGAATTGTCAGAAACGGAATTACGTTTAGCAGGATTACGAATTAATCCAGTTACAAATATTAATTCACGTGAAACATTCAGTGAGAAAATTACTTATTTTGATCTGAAAACTTCAAAGGAAAAAACGATAGCTGGTTTACCTGCAAAAGGTCGTTTTTCTAATCAATCTTGGAACACTTCTCAATCGAAATTTGCCGTTACAAATACAACAAATAAAGGTGTAGAATTGTGGATTGTTGACGTAAAAACGCAAGCTGCAACAAAAGTTTATGAAGATAAATTAAACGCAAACTTAGGTCGTCCTTTCAATTGGATTTCAGATACAGAATTAATTGTGAATGTAATTCCAGCTTCTAAAAAAGCTTTGATTGATACGAAAGACGCAATTGCGACTGGACCTACAGTTTCTGTTGCTGACGGAAAAGAAGCGCAAAACAGAACCTATCAAGATTTATTACAAAATAAAAATGATGAGTTTAACTTTGAGCAATTAGCAATTTCTGAATTAGTAAAAGTAAATATCGAAACTGGAGCAAAATCGAAATGGAAAGATGCTGCGATGTACACAGATATTTCGACTTCTCCAGATGGGCAATATGTTTTGGTGAACGAAATCAAAAAGCCTTTTTCATATTTAGTAACTTACAATAGTTTCCCTTCAACTGATATTGTGTATGATATCAATGGAAAATTAGTAAAAGAAGTTGATCATAAAGAGTTACAAGAAGTTGTTCCGAAAGGATTTTCTTCGACGATTATGGGAAAAAGAAATTTGTATTGGAGAGCAGATAAACCAAATACATTGTATTGGGTTGAGGCTTTAGATGGTGGTGATGCAAATAAGCCTGCGGAATATCGCGATGCGCTTTATCAAGTTGCCGCGCCTTTTACTGCGAACAAAGAGTTGTTGGTAAAAGTAAAAGATCGTTACAGAGGAGTGACTTGGGGGAATGATGAGGTTGCGATTGTGAGAGATGCTTGGTATAACACGCGTAACGAAAGTAGTTATTTGTTCAATCCGTCAAATCCAACTCAAGAACCAATCCGTTTTTTCAGTAGAAATTCGCAAGATGCTTACAATAATCCTGGAAATTTCGTAACTGAAATGAATGATTATGGTTACAATGTTTTAGCGATTAACAAAGGAAAATTGATGTTAGTTGGAGAAGGAGTTTCTGCGGAAGGAATTTTACCTTTTGTTGATGATTTTGATATCAAAACGCAAAAAACTTCTCGTTTATGGAGAGCGCAGAAATCAGATAAATTAGAAGCGATTGCTCGTGTTATCGATCCGAAGAAAGGGATCATTTTAGAACAAATTCAATCGAAATCAGATTATCCAAATTTATATGTTCGTAATATTTTTCAGAAAGGAGGAAAGCCAAAACAAGTAACGTTTACAAAAAATCCTTTTGAAGCAATGAACAAAGTTTCGAAAGAGTTAATTACGTACAAACGAGCTGATGGTGTAGAATTATCAGGAACTTTATACTTGCCACCAAATTATGATAAAACGAAAAAGGAAAAGTTACCAATGTTAATGTGGGCTTATCCTCGCGAGTTCAAAGATGCATCTACGGCTGGTCAGGTAACAACTTCTGAAAATAAATTTACTTCTCCTTCTTACGGAGGTCCTATTTATTGGGCATTGAGAGGATATGCGGTTTTAGATGATGCGGCTTTCCCGATTATTGGAGAAGGAAAAGAAGAGCCAAATGATACCTTCGTTCCTCAATTGGTTGCCAATGCAAAAGCAGCGATTGATGCGGTAGATAAATTAGGTTATATTGATCGTGAAAGAGTTGCGGTTGGTGGACATTCTTATGGTGCGTTTATGACAGCGAATTTATTAACACATTCTAATTTATTTGCGGCAGGTATTGCGCGTTCAGGTGCGTATAACCGTACATTGACGCCGTTTGGATTCCAGTCAGAACAACGTAATTATTGGGAAGCTCCAGATGTTTACAACACAATGGCGCCTTTCCAAAATGCAGATAAAATGAAAACACCATTGTTGTTAATTCATGGTGAAGCTGATAATAATACAGGAACTTTCCCATTGCAATCTGAGCGTTATTTCAACGCGTTGAAAGGTTTGGGAGCGACAACTCGTTTGGTTTTATTACCACAAGAATCTCATGGATATGCAGCCAGAGAAAATATTCTACACATGTTGTGGGAACAAGATCAATGGTTAGAGAAATATGTGAAAAACAAAGGAAAAAATTCTGAAAAGAAATAATTTCAATACAAGAAAAGCGATTCAATTTTGAATCGCTTTTTTATTGTAAATAATCATTATATTTAGTTCATAATTAATCATCTATGAAATTAAAAGCTTTACTATTCTTTCTAACAATTTTTTCTCCATTTCTTTTTGCTCAAAATTTGTGGAAAGTAGAATATGAAACCTATGATAAAATCTTTTTTGATGAAAAAGATCCTGTTTATAAAGCAGCATTAGATAAAAACAATTCTACACCAAAATATTATCAATTACTTTTTGATGAAAATCAGTCGTTTTTCAGTGAAGTTGTAAAAATTGATAATAGTCAAAATCAATCATCTATGTCGATGAGTACAATTGATAATAATATTTACATAGATTATAAAACTCTACAATATAAAATTGAAGGAAATTATGTAAACAAAAATATTTTAATAATAGATAATTTGCCAAAATACACTTGGACAATTAGTCGAGAATCAAAAGAAATTTTGGGTATTAAAGTTAAAAAAGCAACAACTGAATACAAAGATTCTAAGATAGAAGTTTGGTTTGCGCCAACTTTACAACCAAAAGGCGGACCAATATTTTTCAATGGGTTGTCAGGTTTGATTTTAGAATTGAAAGCTGTAACAACAAGGAAAGACGAAAGTTACGAAACGACTTTTAGAGCAATTAATATAAAAGAAGCATCTAAAAACGAAGTGATTAAAATTCCATCAAAAGGTCAAAAAATGACACAAATTGAGAAAGACGATTTTGTAAAAGAAGCGAATAGAAAAATGATGGAAGCCTATAATAATAAGGTTTCTA
The DNA here is from genome assembly GCF_030324375.1 of Empedobacter sp. R132-2. Lineage (NCBI taxonomy): Bacteria > Pseudomonadati > Bacteroidota > Flavobacteriia > Flavobacteriales > Weeksellaceae > Empedobacter > Empedobacter sp. R132-2. The sequence continues at coordinate 60,357 of NZ_JACAGG010000010.1, read as the reverse complement.
AAGATTAAAACACAAAAAAACCACTTCGAAAGAAGTGGTTTTTAAATTTTATAGCTGAGGTATTATAACATTTTCAAGAAGTTAACTTCTAATTCTGTTAATCTTCTAAAATCACCTCTTTGTAAAGTTTTCTTTGTAAGTCCGGCAAAAGAAACGCGGTCTAACGCTTCTACTTCGTATCCTTTTGTTTCGAAAATACGACGTACAACGCGGTTCCAACCAATGTGTAATTCTACACCAACTTCATTTTTCGGTCTACCTTCGATAAAAGAAATTTCGTCAACAACTGCAATTCCTTCAGGAATTAAACGAACACCTTTTTTGATGTCAGCCAAATCATTTGCTGTTAACTTTTTGTCCAATGTAACGTGATATATTTTTTTGATATCATGACTTGGATGTGTTAATTTCTTAGTTAAATAACCATCATTTGTAAACAATAAAACTCCTGTTGTTTGTCTATCCAAGCGTCCTACTGGGAAAATTCTCGCTGTAGTTGCTGTAGACATTAAGTCCATCACAGTTTTACGTCCTTTTTCATCATTTGATGTTGAAATAAAACCTTTTGGTTTATTCAACACAAAATATACATTTTTCTCTGAAGAGATTTTACGACCATCGAAACGAACTTCATCATCGGGTTGTACTTTATAACCCATTTCAGTAATCACTTGACCATTCACTGTAACGATTCCAGTTTTGATCAACTCGTCGGCCTCTCTTCTGGATGCAATCCCTGCATTCGCTACATATTTATTTAAACGAATAGTCCCGTCATCAACTGGTGCTTTTTTCAGTCTTTTAACAAATGGTTTTTCACCTGGTTTGTTAAACGGTTTCTTTGGTCCAAAACTTTTCTTTCCTTCTTCTGATGGTTTTCCACCAAAAGTTGGTTTTCCTTTCCCTGAAGATGGTTTAGAAGAAGAATTTCCTCTTGCTCCACCTTTTCCACGATTGTTCCCGCCTTGGGAATTTCTGTCGTTGGATTGATTTCGTCTGTTATTCATCTGAATTTGATTAATTTATGCGCTGATTAAAATTTTGCGCAATAGTTTGCAAAGTTAAGGGATTTATTTCGATTAATACGATACTAAATACACCCGCAACAATCATTCCCTTAAAAAAATAATGTAAAATCTTATATGCTTGTGTCGATTTTATTCTCCAAATTATAAATAAAATCACTGTGAAAGCGATATTTGCAGCAATAAAAAAGTATTTCATCGCACCAACATCATTTTTCATAATGATAATAATTCCAATGATTAATTCTGTAATAATTAAACATGAAATCAAAACTTTTGTAAAATCTATTCCATATTTGATTGGAATTGAATCATAATTATAAATCAAATCTGCTTTTTGAGAACTCAAATCTTTTACAATATCAGTAATCAATAATAAAATACTCAAAAAAGTAGCATGTAAAGCCAAATTGAACGTGAAATGATCAAAATAAACCAATAAGGCGAAAAATGGCATGACACGAATAATAACCAAATAAAAGTTTTTGATCAATGCAAATCGATTGATTTTGTGGCTATAAAACCAAACCAGAAATTGATAAATCAAAAAGAAAATGAAAACCTTCCACGAAATTAAAGCTGCAATAATCAATGCTAAAGCATTCAGAACAATGTAAACAGTTAGTTTGAAACCTTGCGAAACTTGTTTCTGAAGATAAACTTGTAAAGGACGTTTGAGTTCGTCTTTTTCTAAATCGTAAAAATTATTGATGATATATCCCGCGGCCACACAAAGTATCGAACAAAGAATAAGCCCGTCCAACTTTGGATTTGTCAACAATTGACGATGACCAACTTCTGGCGCAAAAATAAAAAGTGCAGCAAGATATTGTGCCAATATTAACACAATTAAATTATAGCCACGAACAACAGAAAATAATGCAAAAACTTTTAAGATTATTTTCTGAACGTTCATTGATTATATTTTTATAAATTATTTTTTAGAATTTGTAAATAACTTCGGTCTGGAAGTCTTTTAAGTAGCTTTTCGCTTTGTCATAATCTTGTGTAAAACCAAGAACATAACCGCCTCCGCCAGATCCACAAAGTTTTAGGTAATACGTATCTGTATCAATTCCAGTTTTCCATGCATTCACCAGTTTTTGAGGAATCATTGGTCTGAAATGCTCATAACCCCAAGCTGACAATTTTTGAAGATTTGAAAAAAGTGGATTGTATTCACCTTTCACAAAGTTTTCGATACATGCGTTGTTGTATTTAATAAATTCTTCTTTCAATGTTTTACGAAAACCCTCTTTTTTCATTTTTTCGAAGAAAATATGAATCATTGGCGCCGTTTCTCCTGGTGTACCCGAATTGATTAAGAAAACCGCTCCTTTTCCGTCTACGTTTGCAGAAGGTAAACCAATTGTCGAAATATCATCTTTTGATTGAATTAACAAAGGAATATTCATATAACAAATCAAAGGATCAATTCCAGAACTTTTTCCATGAAAATGAGATTCTAAATTTCCGAAAAGAGCTTTTAATTTGCTAATTTTTTCTTTGTTTAGATTTTGATTGATATCAATTTTATTCAAGGCATATTTGTCATAAATAGCTGCAACCAAAGCGCCAGAACTACCTACACCATATCCTTGAGGAATGTTAGAATCGAAGTACATTCCGTTTGCAACATCTTCCGAAAAAGATTTTGTATCAAAAGTGTCCGCAAAATTCTCTTCTAAAAATTTCGCATAATTTTTCAAGTGAGCATTTGACTCTTCTGCAATTTCAGAAGGCTCAAATTTTAATGCACCTTGGTAAAAATTATAAGGAATTGTTAATCCTTTCGAGTTCTCAATAATTCCATATTCGCCAAAAAGTAAGATTTTGGCATAAAATAATGGGTTCTTCATTCAATGCTAAAATTGGTACTGCAAATCTACAAAATTTAAGCCATTCTTTTTTGAATTTGAGGAAGAGTTTTGCTTTAAAAAATTGTAAATCACATTATTTTTTGATTATTAGTAGATTTTGGAATATATTTTGACTAAATAATTTAGAATAAATTGGTTAAATTTCAATTAATAATCAATGATTTTAACCGAATTAGCATTAAAAATAGAGAATTAATGTATTAAAATATATAAATTTGTGCCATGTATATCACCGAATATCTATCGAATGAGATAAAACCAGGGAAAGTTAATTCTTCTCCAAGTCAGCTTTTAGAAGTTGTGCAAGAGAATAAATTGACGCATTTACCTTTGTTTAAAGGGTTGGATTTTATTGGAAATATCTCGGAAGAAGATTTGATTGAATTATCAATTGATGATGAAAAAGTAGATTATACTTCGTATTTGGAGAGTTTTTATCTTTCTGAATCGAGTACGCTTTTAGATGCAATTCAGATGATGTATACGAATCAGGCGAATATCTTACCGATTATTAATGAACAATCGCGTTATGTTGGTTTTATTACGGAAACGGATATTATCAACACGTTTGCAAATTTCCCTTTTGTCGCTGCACAAGGCGTTTCGATGTTAGTTTCGATTGCGGAAAAAGACTTGTCGATGACGGCGATTTCTAATATTATAGAAGTGAATAACGGAAAAATATTGGGAATGATGATTGTTGGAAATAAAGAAGATAGCGTTTATGTTTTGCTGAAATTTAGTTCATCAAACTTGTTAACAATTGGTGAAACATTTGAGCGATATGGATATCAAGTGATTCAAAAATTTTATAACGACGAAAAACAAGAACTTCTGCAAAGTCGTTATGCACAATTGTTAAAATACATGAATACCTAATGATAAAAGTTGCACTTTTTGGACAAAAAACAAGTACGTCTTTAACGGATATTATTCCACCATTTATTAATTATTTAATTCAGAACGAAATTGCTTTTTGTGTTGAGCAAAATTTTCTTCAAATCTTAAAAGAAACAACTGATTTTGATACTGATAATGTAGAAACCTATACTTCTCATGATGATTTAGACAAATCGGTTAAATTCTTATTCAGTTTTGGTGGAGACGGAACAATTTTATCAGCAACTACAATTGTTAGGGATTCTAATATTCCAATTATTGGTGTAAATACGGGACGTTTAGGCTTTTTAGCAACAATTAATAAAAGTGTGTTATTGGAGCAAATGGATAGTTTTTTCAATGATGATTATAACATTATTCCACGAACTTTATTAACCGTTAAAAGAAGTGATGGTGTAGAAATTGAAAATAATTTTGCGATTAACGAAGTGACTGTAGTTCGCCGTGAAACAACGAGTATGATTACGGTTGATGCTTATTTAAACAATGAATTTTTAAATTCTTTTTGGTCTGATGGTTTGATTATTTCTACGCCAACAGGTTCTACAGGATATTCGTTAAGTTGTGGTGGACCAATTGTTCATCCGTCTAATCAAAATTTTGTCATTACACCTGTTGCGCCACATAATCTAAATGTGCGTCCATTAGTTGTGTCAGAAAACGAAAAAATTGACTTAAAAATACGCAGTAGAGCTAATGAATATTTCCTTTCGTTAGATTCTCGTAACTTTCCTTTAACAACTGACGTCGAATTGACAATACAAAAAGCTGACTTCAAAATCTTAATCGTTGAAGCTATTGACGCGACTTATTTCACAACTTTGAGAGAAAAAATGCTTTGGGGTTCAGATAAAAGGAATTAAAATTTACAATAAAACTTCTTAATTTTTGTTAAATCAGTTACGTTGAATTGACTTTTGTTTATATTTGTTCGAATTTAAAAGAAGATAAAAAGCAAAAGCCGAAAAAATAACACAACTTATGAGGAGATTATTTTTGTTTGTTTTTATATTATGTTTTTCGCAATTAACTTTTGCGCAAAGACATGAACTCGGAATTTTTGCTGGTGGAGCAAATGTGATTGGAGATGTTGGTAAAGCCAGTTATATCAATCCATTTCCTACTAAAACTGAAGCAGGAGGTAAAATATATTTACCAATTTCAATAGGAGGATTATATCGTTTTAATATAAATCCACAAATGGGTTTTAGAGCAAATATATCTTATTCAAAAGTTGGAGCAAGTGATCATCGTTCGAAAGAATATTATAAATTAAAAAGAAATAAAAATTTTCGAAATAATATTGTAGAAGGATCTTTGATGTTTGAGTATAATTTCTTTAACATCAATGATGATCAAGAAAAAGCGCAATCACCTTATATTTTTGTAGGAGTTGGAGCTTTTTCTGCAAAAGGAAAAGAATATGATTACGATGGAACAAACAACGTAATTATCGAAAAAACAAAATATAATACCGATTTAACAATTCCTTTTGGAGTTGGATATAAAGTAAGATTCAATTACAATTGGATTTTATCTTTTGAGACAGGTGTTCGATATACAAATGTTGATTATTTAGATTATAACACTGGAAAATTTACTCAAAATTTTGTAGATGCTGTAGAAACAGGTACTTTGTCTCAATCTGAATATGATAAACGTATATATGGAAACACATCAAACAAAGATTGGTATGTTTTAACAGGAATTTCCTTAACGTACAGTTTTGGTCGACCTGCTTGTTATTGTGATTAAAAAGAATGGAAATTAGTTTAGTAGAACAAATAGATAAAAATAATATACCTAATCACGTTGCAATCATTATGGATGGTAATGGAAGATGGGCTAAGAAGAACGGTAAAGAAAGAACTTTTGGTCACAAAAGTGCTTTGGGAGCTGTACGATCTTCAATCGAAACTTGTCGAAAATTAGGTATAAAACATCTTACACTTTACGCATTTTCTACTGAAAATTGGAACCGTCCAAAATTAGAAGTCAATGTTTTAATGACTTTATTAAGTTCTGCAATTAAGGACGAAATAAATGAATTACACAAAAATGGAGTTCGCTTGAATGTGATTGGAGATTTATCAAAATTACCAAAAAAAGCATTCAAAGATTTGACTCAAGCAATAGAAAAAACGAAAGACAACACAGCTTGTGTTTTGACATTAGCATTAAGTTATGGTTCGAAAGAAGAACTATTACACGCGATGAAATCTATTGCGCAAAAATATAAAGACGGAGAAATATCCGACAATGATTTTAATGAAGAATTAGTTCATCAAAACTTATATACACACGATTTACCTATGGTAGATCTTATGATTAGAACAAGTGGCGAAACCAGAATTAGTAATTTCTTGTTGTGGCAAATTGCTTACGCAGAATTATATTTTACAGAGGTTTTGTGGCCTGATTTTAACGAGGAAGAATTTTATAAAGCAATTTTAAATTACCAAAATCGAGAACGTAGATTTGGTAAGATAAGCGAGCAACTAACGAACTAATCGAACTGAAATAGAGGATTATGAAGAAAATTTTTTGGACAATGTGTATGCTTGGAGCTTACATGGCACAAGCGCAAGTCGTAGATTCTACGAAAACCATTGATTCAACACAACAAGATAATTTTGTCTTAGATTATAACAATGCACGAACTTTCAAATTGAAAGATATCGTTGTAACAGGTGACTCTAAATATTCTAAGAATCAAATTATCCGTTATGCAGGTTTTGCTATCGGTGAAGAGATAGAATTACCAGGTACGAAGGTAAATAATGCTGTAAAAAAATTATGGAGATCTAATATTTTCTCTGACATCGACTTGTATGTAGATAAAATAGAAGGTAACGAAGTTACATTAGAACTTGCCTTGGTTTCAGTTCCTAGTTTAGGAGAAATTAAGATTAATGGTGTGAAAAAATCGCAACGCGAAGATTTAATCAAACAAAATAAATTAAATCCAGGTGTTAAGATTACACAAAGTTTAATCAATACGACAAATAATAAAATCAAAGATTATTATACTGGAAAAGGTTATCCTAACACAACAATTAATGTAGAACGTCAGCCAATTGTTGGTAAAGAAGACGAAGAAAACATTACATTAAATGTGAATCGTGGAGAGCGTGTAAAGATTAAGAAAATCATTTTCGAAGGAAATGAAAACTTAACTGCTGCTCGTTTACGTAAAAAAGGGATGAAAAATACCAAACAGAAATCTATCAATATCTTCAAGTCATCTAAAATGATTCCTGAAAAATTCCAGGAAGATTTAAAAACATTGGTTGAAGAATACAAATCTGTTGGTTTTAGAGATGCTAAAGTTGAGTCATACAATATCGAAAAAGTTGATGATAAAAACTTATTGGTTAAGATTAAAGTTAACGAAGGAAAACCATATTTCTTAGGAGATGTAACGTTTTCTGGAAACTCAATTTATACTTCTGAACAGTTACAGCGAATTTTTGGTTACAAAACAGGAGATCGTTATGACGCAGTAGGTATCAACAAAAAGATTTCTGGATCAGAAAAAGACGATGATATTTCTACGTTATATATGGATAGAGGGTATTTGTTTGCTCGTGCTATTCCTGTAGAAAAAAGTGTAAAAAATGATACAATCGATCTTGAAATTAAAGTTTTCGAAGGTACACAAGCTACACTTAATAAAGTAACGATTAACGGTAATACAGAAGCACACGATCATATTTTATACCGTGAGTTAAGAACTAAACCAGGAGATTTATTCTCTAAATCGGACATTAAGCGTACGATGATGGAGTTAGCTTCTTTGGGATACTTAGAACCAACGCAAATAGTTCCAGATATTCAACCAAATCAAGATAATAATACAGTTGATGTGGAGTGGAAAGTTGCGCCAAAATCATCTTCTCAAGTAGAATTACAAGGAGGATATGGTGCAGGGACTTTCATTGGTACATTAGGATTAACTTTCGGGAATTTCTCATTAAAGAATTTTTTCAATAAAAAAGCTTGGAAACCAATTCCAATGGGAGATGGACAACAATTATCATTAAGAGCACAAGCTGGTAACGGATATAAAAATTATAGTTTATCATTTGTTGAACCTTGGATTGGAGGAAAACGCCCTACAGCTTTATCAACGTCTTTTTATTATTCGCAATATGATTACCGTGATAATTATGGAGAAAAAGCGAAATTGGATATCTTAGGAGCTTCAGTTGGGTTAACTAAGTTATTAACTTGGCCAGATGATTATTTCCGTTTATCAAACTCAATTTCTTATCAGTTATATAACTTCGATAATTATGCGATGTCTGTTGGTAATATGCAATATGAAAATGGTTCGTCAAACAACTTAAACTACACATTAGGTTTAACACGTAATTCTGCTGGACCAGACCCTATTTTCCCACAATCAGGATCAGAAATTAGTTTATCGTTTACGACAACATTTCCTTATTCAGCTTTTAATAACAAAGACTATACAAACATGTCTGATGTAGAAAAATTCAAATGGTTAGAATATTATAAATTCAAAGCTAAAGCATATTTCTACAAAGAATTAACTGGTAAATTAGTTTTAAAAGCCGGTGGAGAGTTTGGAGTTTTAGGAACATATAACCGTAAAATTGGAACAATTCCTTTCGAACGTTTTTACTTAGGAGGAACAGGTCTTACACAAAATCGTTTCGATGGACGTGAGATTATTTCATTAAGAGGTTACGAAGATGCAACAAATTCTGGTGGACAAACAGGAGATATTACGCCAGAAGGAGGTGGTACGATTTATAATAAATATTCATTAGAATTGCGTTATCCAATCACAATGAGCCAAACAGCTAAAATTTATGCATTAACTTTTGCGGAAGGAGGTAACGTTTGGAACAATACAAGTGAATTTAAACCGTTTGAATTAAAACGTTCTGCAGGGGCAGGTGTTCGTATTTACATGCCAGCATTTGGTTTATTAGGATTCGATTTCGGATATGGATTTGATAAAGGATTTGGACAAACAGAACGCTCAGGATGGCAAACTCACTTTATTATTGGACAACAATTCTAATAAATTGAATAAATTTGCTTAGAACATTTTGGCATAATTTTAGAATTAACACACCACAAATATGAAAAAATGGATTAGTTTTATAGCGTTGTTCTTTGGATTAGCAAGTTTCTCTTTTGCGCAAAGATTTTGTTATGTAGACAGTCAGTATATTTTAGAAAATTTACCAGAATATACATCGTCTCAAAACAAATTAAAATCTCAAACAGAGTCTTGGCAAAAAGAAATTGAGCAAAAACAAGAAAATTTAGCTAAATTACAAGCCGAATTCGAAGCCGAAAAGATTTTATTAACGGCAGAACAGGTGAAAGAGCAAGAGAAAAAGCTAGCTGATGAAGTAGCGGCTGTAAGAATTTTGCAAGATAAACGTTATGGACCAAATGGTGATTTAGTTAATCTGAGAAGATCAATGGTAAAGCCTTTACAAGATCAAATTTATAATGCGACAAAAGAAGTTGCAGATAAAAGAGGATATGGTTTTGTATTTGATAAAGGAAGTGATTTAATCATGATTTATACAGATCCAAAGTTTGACATAAGTAGAGAAGTATTAATGACTTTAAGACCAGAGTTGAAACCAAATAATTCAAAAACATCAACTTCTGGAAATAATAAAACTAGTAATAGTAGCAATAAAACAAGAAAATAAATTTTAAAAAACAAATTAGACTAGAAATGAAACAAATTAGATTGATAGCAGTATTTACAATGATGGTTTTCGGAAGCGTTTTATCTTTCGCTCAAGAAATTGCACATATTGATACGCAAGCAGTAATTGAATCAATGCCAGCTTACAAAAAAGCAGAGGCTGATTTACAAGCATTAGGTAAAAAACACGAAGATGCTATCGCAAAATTACAAGCAGACTATAAAACTTTTATGGAAACTGCTCAAAAAGATTTAGCTGGTAAATCTCAAGAAGAGGCTCAAAAATTAATTGCAGCGAACAAATACCAAGAGAAAGAGCAAGAAATGCAAAAGAAATACGAAACGTATGCAAAAGCTGCTCAAGATGAAATGCAAGCAAAAGAGAAAGCTTTAATGGATCCAATCGAGAAAAGAGTAATGGATGCAATTAATGCTGCTGCTGCAAAAAAAGGAGTTAAATATGTTTTACCTGCAGGTGTTTTAGTTTACAAAGCTGGAGGATACGACTTATTAAATGACGTTAAAAAAGAATTAGGATTATAATTTTAAGATATTAATAATACCTTCAAGCCACTATTTTAGTGGCTTTTTTTATATATGAAAAGAATTTTAGTTACCGGAGCGAATGGTCAGTTAGGTCAATCGATTTTAGAGCAATCAAAAAACTACAAGGAAATTGAATGTTTTTTTGTCACTCGAAATGAATTAGATATTACGAATGAAGAATTAATTAATCATTATTTCGAAGATAAATCATTCGATTTTGTTGTCAATTGTGCAGCTTATACAGCGGTTGATAAAGCTGAAGATGATCAAGAGAATGCTTATTTAGTAAACGCAAAAGCAACAGAATTTTTAGCAAAAATCACGAATCAAAAAGGAATTCCTTTTATTCACGTTTCGACAGATTATGTGTTTGATGGGACTGAAGCTCAACCTCGTTTAGAAACTGATCAAACAAATCCTATAGGGGTGTATGGTCAAACAAAATTAGATGGAGAGAATTTAGCATTAGAAAACAATCCTAAAACGATTATTTTACGTACAGCTTGGGTTTATTCTCGATTTGGAAATAACTTCGTTAAAACGATGCTTAGGTTGTTTAATGACAAAGATTCAATATCTGTTGTGGCAGATCAAATTGGTTCGCCAACAAATGCAATAGATTTGGCTGATGCAATCTTAACGATTATTTCGAAAGATGATTTAACGTATGGAATTTTTAATTATTCGAATGAAGGAGAATGTTCTTGGTTTGGATTTGCACAAAAGATTAAAGAATTTTCTAATTCGACAATCGAAATTAATCCTGTTCCTACTTCAGCTTATCCAACAAAAGCGAAGCGTCCTGCGTATAGTTTATTGGATAAATCAAAAATAAAAGAAGTGTATCAATTTAATATTCCGACTTGGGAAGATAGTTTGAAAGAAGAATTGAAGTATTTGATTTAGTTTCAGTTTTAATAACATAAAAAAAGCTCGAGAATTCTCGAGCTTTTTATTTATCTGAAAGATTATTAATTAATCTAAAATCTCAAAACGAGTATAAGGTTGCAATGCTTTCGGAATTTTTACTGTTCCATCAGCTTGTTGGTGATTCTCTAAAATTGAGGCTAAAATACGTGGTAAAGCCAAAGCAGAACCATTTAAACTATGTGCTAATTGAGTTCCGTTTTCATCTTTGTAACGTAATTTCAAACGATTTGCTTGGAAAGTCTCAAAATTAGAAACAGAAGAAACTTCTAACCATTTTTCTTGCGCCTCAGAGAAAACTTCAAAATCGTATGTAATTGCAGATGTAAATCCTGTATCACCACCACAAAGTCTTAAAATACGGTATGGCAATTCTAAATTTTCTAAAATTCCTTTTACGTGCTCAATCATTCCTTCTAAAGCAGCGTAAGAATTTTCTGGTTTTTCGATACGTACAATCTCAACTTTTTCAAATTGGTGTAAACGATTCAATCCTCTAACATCTTTTCCATAAGAACCCGCTTCACGACGGAAACATGGTGAATATGCAGTCAACGTAATTGGTAAATCTTCTGCTTTTACAATTGTATCACGGTAAATATTCGTCACAGGAACTTCCGCAGTAGGAATCAAGTACAAATCATCTTCTCCAATATAATACATTTGTCCTTCTTTGTCTGGTAACTGTCCAGTTCCATAACCAGAAGCCTCATTCACAACGAAAGGAGGAACAATTTCTGTATAGCCAGCATCAGAATTTTTATCTAAGAAAAATTGTGTTAAAGCACGTTGCAAACGAGCACCTTTTCCTTTGTAAACAGGGAAACCAGCACCAGTAATTTTAACACCTAATTCAAAATCAATGATGTCAAATTTCTTAGCAACTTCCCAGTGTGGCAAATTGTTTGGTTTTGCAGTTGCATCTCCGTGTTCAAAAACGATTTCATTATCATCAGCATCTTTTCCTGCTTTTACGATTTCGTTCGGAATATTCGGGATTTGATACAAAATATCTTTAACGGAGGTTTCGTAAGACGATAATAAATCTTGTAACTCTTTTGATTGAGTTTTTAAATCAACCGTTTTGATTTTTAATTCATTAGCCTCTTCCGATCTTCCATCTTTAAACAAATTACCAATTTCTTTTGCTAATTTGTTGGATTCAGCTAATACATTATCTAATTCAAATTGTGTTTTACGACGAAGTTCATCCACATTTAAAACTTCATCAACAAGATCTAATTGTTTGAAGTTACGTTTTTTAAGTCCTTCAATTACACGATCTTTGTTTTCTTGAATGTAAGAAACTACTAGCATACTTTTATTAAATTTATACAAATGTATAAATAATTAATTTTTTTAAATAAAGATTAAATGATTTAGGATCAAAAATTAATCAAAATCAATTAATTTTTAAATTTAACTGTCTTCATTAGATAAATAATTAACACAATGTTTTTTACAAAAAATATTCAAAAATTGTAAAATAATTTATAATATATTTAAAATCAATTTTTTAAATTTTATTTATTGAGAATTGATTAATACAATTATATTACATTGATTTTACATGCTGTTGTTTACGTTTCGAAATACATTTGTCAAAGAAAATTAATCGAAAATTATTAATAATTAAAACAATAAAACAATAAAACAATGAAAAAATTTTTCGCAGTAGTTGCAGTAGCAGCTTTATCTTTAGGAGCAGTATCTTGTGGTGAGAAAAAAGCAGAAGAAGCACCAGCTAACGTTGATTCAGCAGCAGTAACAGTTGATTCAGCAGCAGCAGTAGTTGATTCAGCAGCAGCAGTAGTTGACTCAGCAGCAGCTAAAGTTGATTCAGCAGCAACTGAAGTTGAAGGTGCAGCTAAAGAAGTAGCTCCAGCAAAATAATTTGAAATAACATTCAAATCATATAAAGAAACCACTTGTTAGATAAGTGGTTTTTTTTATGCTGTTTTGCGATGTAAATAGCGAGTTAACTTGATAGATAAATCTAAAAGTATAATTTTAGAATTACCATTTCGCTCAATATGATACGATGCTTCATTAATTTCATTTAAAATATCTTCGATATTTGCTCCATGTATAAAAGGTGCAAAACCTTGCCATTTAAAACCTTCTGCATTAATTTGCAAGAAAACTAAATCATCAGATTGATACGTTTTTAATAAAGCTTGACGAAAAATCTCGGAACAATAATTTAAAAAATCTTTTTGTTCACTTCTCGACCAACTTGCAATTTGATTCGACCAATCAATCAAATCCTTTAAAACGGTTGGAGTTTTGGCTGCCATAAACGCTTTTCGAACCCAAGTCACAAAATATTTATCAAATAAATACTCATCATCATTTAATTGATGCAATGCTTCTCGTACATTTCCTTGCGATAGAAAAGCAATATGTTGCGCTTTTTCTGGATTAATATTTTTCTTCTCAACCAAATAGTTCTTTACATCCGATTGTGATAAACGTGGGATTTTTACTAATTGACAACGAGAAATAATGGTTTGTAAAATTAAATCCTCGCGTTCTGTTACCAATAAAAAAAGTGTTTTTTGAGGCGGTTCTTCAATTATTTTCAACAATTTATTCGCAGCTGCAGTTGTCATTTCCTCAGCTTGCCAAATAATCATGATTTTATAGCCTCCTTCGTAACTATTTAGCGCTAATGTTTTGACGATTTCATCCGCTTCATCAACAGGAATAACGCCTTGTTTTTTCTCAATTCCAAGATGAGACATCCAATCCGTTAAATTTCCATAGACATTTTCGTCTACAAAAGTTCGCCAATCGTTTAATAAATACTTAGCAAGTGGCTTTTTTACACTTTCTGTTGCTGAATAAGGAAAAGAAAAATGTAAATCGGGATGTTGTAATTTATCAACTTTCAGATTGCATTGTTCGTTATTCAAACCACACAAAACCTCACGTGCATAAGCAATTGCCAAAGCCAAAGTTCCCGAACCTTCTGGACCAGAAAAAAGCTGAGCATGACTTATACGACCATCTTTTATAGATTGTTGAAGCTTGTTTTTAATCTCCTGTTGTCCAATTATATTTTTCCAAAGCATAAGCCAAAGTTACTATTTTTATTTTTCAGAATTAATCAAACTTTTTAAATGATTGATTTCTTCTAAATTAGCAATTCCAGAATTATCAATCATCGCTGATGAATGAAAGTAAGTAGCGTTTGTATATGAATCAATTTCTTCAATATTTGTTGAGCGCAAACCACCTCCTGGCATAATTGTAATTTGATTTTCTGCTTTTTTAACAAGGTTTTTTAATTCACGTTTTCCATCATCAACATTACTATCTAAACCAGAAGTTAAAATAGTTTTGAATCCTAAATCAATCACGATTTGAAGTGAATTTTCGGCATCAGAAGTTCTGTCAAAAGCGCGATGAAAAGTACAAGGAAAAGGTTTTGCAAGTTCAATTAATTCATGATTTCGTTCAAAATCGATTTCGTTGTCTTCATTCAAAATTCCAAAAACAAAACCATCAATTCTAAAATTTTTAATCATGATGATTTCAGATTTCATTTGTTCAAATTCTTCATCAGAATAACAAAAGTCTCCATCACGAGGGCGAATCATCACCATAATTTCTTTATCTGTTTCTTTTCTTAATGTTTTGATATCTTCAAAACTAGGTGTAATTCCGCCTGTTGAAACATCAGCACATAACTCGATTCTATCTGCATTTGATTTTGCTGCAACTAAAGCTGATTCTAAATTAAAGCAAGCAATTTCTATTTTTTTCATTTTGTAATAGATTTTCCGTCAATTAAACGATTTCCAGTTTCATCATAAACCGCAAAGTTAAAGCCAGGATGAATACAATATGAACCATATTCGCCTTGTTTGTTAATTGCAATAAAACCAACTTGAATCGCCGATAAATCTTTTTTACGCGATTTTGTTAATTTAATGATTCGATGAACAGCCTCCTTACATGCATTTTCTGGCGAATAACCTTGACGCATCAACTCCACAACCAAATGACTTCCCGCAATACGAATCACTTCTTCACCATGACCAGTAGCGGTTGCTGCACCAATTTCGTTATCAACATATAAACCTGCGCCGATAATTGGTGAATCACCAACACGTCCGTGCATTTTGTACGCCATTCCGCTCGTAGTACAAGCTCCAGAAAGATTTCCATAGGAATCTAAGGCAATCATTCCAATTGTATCATGATTTTCGATATTGATAGGCATCTGATAATTAGTATCTTTCAACCATTCTTTCCACTCTTTTTCGGAAACATCAGTTAATAAATTCTCTTTTTTGAAGCCTTTTTCCAACGCAAATTGAAGTGCACCATTTCCAACTAACATCACGTGTGGTGTATCTTCCATTACCTTTCGCGCAACAGAAATTGGATGTTTGATATACTCTAAACTAGCAACAGAACCAATATTTGCTTGATCGTCCATAATACATGCATCTAAAGTTACTTTTCCATCGCGATCAGGACGTCCACCATAACCAACACTTCGTTCATTTGGATCAGCTTCGACCAATTTTACGCCTTGCTCTACAGCATCTAAAGCTGTTCCATTATTACCTAAAACTTTCCAAGCTTCGGCATTAGCTTCAATTCCAAAACGCCAAGTAGAAAGAACAATTGGTTTATTGATTTTTGTTGAAGTAGTTGATCTTTTAGATGTAGTTTGCGCATTAAGATCAAGTTTTGTTGTACCTAAAAGTAAGCCTAAAGCTCCAAGATTTTTTATGAAATTTCTTCTATTACTCATGTGTTAATCGATTTCTAAATTGTGTTAAAACAAATATAATCCATATTATTGTATAACAGAATTTCTGTCAATCAAAACACTAAAAACTAATGAGATCAACTTTACTATCATTTATTCTGATGATGTTTTCATCATTAATTTTTGCTCAGAAAAATAATTATGCACAATATGTTAATCCGTTTATTGGAACAGGTGGACATGGACATACATTTCCTGGAGCGACTTTACCATTCGGAATGGTTCAACTTTCTCCAGATACTCGAATTGATGGAAGTTGGGATGGTTGTGGTGGTTATCATTATTCTGATGATTTTATTTATGGTTTTTCACATACACATCTAAATGGAACAGGAGTTTCTGATTATGGTGACATTATGTTGATGCCAACGCTTAATCAGAAAGGATTTAATCAGACTGATTATGGTTCTAAATTTTCGCATAAAAATGAAAAAGCAACAGCAGGATATTATCAAGTTTTGTTAGATAAATATAATGTCAATGTTCGATTAACGGCAACAACTCACGTTGGTTTGCATGAATATACTTTTAATAAAGCTGGTGACGCAAATATCATTTTAGATCTTAATCATCGTGATAAATTAGTTGACGGAGAAGTGAAAATTGTAGACGCTAAAACACTTTATGTTTACAGAAATTCGGAAGAATGGGCGAAGAATCAAAAGATTTTTGCCAAGATAGAATTTAATGTTCCATTGAAATTAACTGCTTCAAAAGACGGAAATATAATATCTAAAACATTTAAAGGAAATGAAATTGCCTTGGCTTTTGGTAAAAAAGTAAAGAAAGGTGAGAAGATTATGGTAAAAGTGACCTTATCTACAACTGGATATAATGGAACGGATGTTAATAGCAAAGAATTAACAACTTTTGATTTTTCTAAAACGAAAGCCGCTGCTGAAAAGGCTTGGGACAAAGAATTATCGAAGATTGAAGTGAAATCTTCAGATAAGAATAAACTAACTATTTTTTATACAGCGATGTATCACACGATGATGCAACCAAATATTTCGCAAGATTTGAATGGAAATTATCGTGGAATGGACGATCAAATTCATTTGGCAAATAATTTCGATTATTATTCGGTTTTTTCACTTTGGGATACTTTTCGTGCTGCGCATCCTTTGTATACCTTGATTGAGAAGAGAAGAACGATTGATTTTATTAACACATTTATCAAGCATTACGAACAAGGTGGACGTTTACCTGTTTGGGAATTAGCGAGTAACGAAACCGATTGTATGATTGGTTATCACTCGGTTTCTGTGATTGCTGATGCAATGGTAAAAGGTTTCAAAGGCTTTGATTATGAGAAAGCTTATGAAGCAGCAAAACATTCGGCAATGTTAGATCATTTGGGATTGAAAGCTTACAAACAAAACGGATTTATTTCGATTGACGATGAACACGAATCAGTTTCTAAAACATTAGAATATGCGTACGATGATTGGTGTATTGCGCAAATGGCATTGATTTTAAATAAACACGACGATTATAATTACTTTATCGAACGTTCTCAATATTGGAAAAATTTATTCAATCATGAGACAAAATTTATTCAGCCAAAGAAAAATGGAGGTTGGCTAAAACCTTTTGATCCGCGTGAAGTAAACAATAATTACACAGAGGCGAATGGTTGTCAATACACGTTTTTTGCACCGCAAGATATTAATGGAATGATTGATTTTTATGGTGGAAAAGATGGTTTTGATGCAAAATTAGATGAATTATTTAATGCACCATCAGAAACAACAGGTCGGGAGCAAGTGGATGTTACGGGACTTATCGGGCAATATGCGCAAGGAAATGAGCCGAGTCATCACGTGGCTTTTTTGTACAATTACATTGATAAGCCAAAAAAAACAAAAGAATTGGTTCATAAAATTTTGAATGAACATTACAAAAACTCGCCAGATGGATTGATTGGAAATGAAGATTGTGGGCAGATGAGCGCGTGGTACGTTTTGGCTTCGATGGGAATTTATAGCGTTACGCCAGGTTCGGGAATGTGGACGACTGTTGAGCCGTATTTTGATGAAATCACGATTAATCTAGAAGATGGAACGAAGCGTATAATCACGAAAAATAATTACAAAGAAAATCAATTTTTAGGATTTGAATTTTTGAAAGATAGAGAGATTAAACCTATTTCTGAAAGTGAAAAAATTGTAACAATTCCAGTTTTGGTTGCTGAAGACAGATCATTTCAAAATAAAATGAATGTTGAAGTAAAATCTTCTGAACCAAATGCGAAAATCTATGTTTCTGTGAATGGTAAAAAAGCAGAAATCTATAAAAAACCAATTTCAATCAAAGAAACAACTACAATTTCTTCTTTTGTGGAAGTGAATGGAAAGAAAAGTAAAACAATTTCTGGAACATTTACTAAGAAACCAAATGATTATACAATTCAGTTGAATTCTACCTACACACCGCAATATCATGCAGGTGGATATGATCAAAATTTTGATGCAATTGTTGACATGAAAAAAACGAAATCCGTTTCTTCGGTTGTCATGAATTTCTTGCAAGATTCTCGTTCTTGGATTGTCTTACCTACAAAATTAGAAGTCTATACATCGAAAGATAATCAGAATTTTAAATTGGTTGGAATGTTAGAAAAACAAGTTGATGCATTTGATAATAATGTGTTTTCTGATTCATGGAAAGTTCAGTTCAAAGCAGAAAAAGCACGTTATATCAATGTAAAAGCGACAAATTATGGTGCTTTCCCGAAAGGTCATTTAGCAGAACCTTTTCAAGGAAAATCCTATATTTTTGTTGATGAGATTATGATTAAATAAGATAATTTTTAAACTTATATAAAGAGGTAAATCAATACGATTTGCCTCTTTTTTCGTAACTTTATATTCGAAATTAAAGAAAATGCAAACAGAAATTTTAAACAAAACATTACAAAATCGTTCTATTAATCCGACTGCGATGAGATTGTTGGTCTTGGATAAATTGATGAATGCAGAAGTTGCGCTGAGCTTGGCTGATTTAGAAATTGAAATGGATCAGGCAGATCGAGTAACAATTTATAGAACCTTAAAAACTTTCGAAGAAAATAAATTAATTCATTCAATCGAGGACGGAACGGGCTCTATAAAATATGCGCTTTGCGAGTCGAGTTGCAAATGTACGCCCGAATTTACACATGCTCATTTTCATTGTAATAATTGTAATCAAACGTTTTGTTTGCGAAATATTCATGTGCCAGAAATCAATCTACCCAAAAATTTCAAGGCGGAACAATCTTCATTTATTCTGAAAGGAATTTGCGATCAATGTAAATCCTAAACTTTGCAACCAGATTGCAGCAATAACTTTATAATTTTGAAATATAAATTTTTGAATTATGTCTAAAGCTTGTTGTAGTACGTCAAATGACAAACATAAAGATACTCATGATCATAATCACGAAGGTCATGACCACGAACACAATAATAGTAAAATTTTATTAGGTGCCAGTTTAGCTATTTTCTTTGCCGGAATTTTTGTTCAATATGTTTTAAAACCAACTTGGTTTGTTGATAATCAAACTATTCGTTTGATATGGTTTGGCATTTCTTATATTTTAGTAGCATTTCCTGTTTGGGGAGAAGCGTTTAAATTAGCAAAAAAAATAGATTTCTTCAATGAATTTTCGTTGATGGGAATTGCGACTTTAGGTGCTTTCATTATTGGCGAATATCCAGAAGGTGTAGCGGTAATGTTGTTTTATACAATTGGCGAAATGTTTCAGGAAGCGGCGGTTAATAAGGCAAAAGGAAATATTAAAGCCTTATTAGATGTTCGTCCAGATACAGCGCATGTTTTACGAAATGGTAATTTCGAAACAATAAAACCACAAGATGTGGCAATTGGAGAAACAATTCAGGTAAAAGTTGGGGAAAAAGTTCCGTTAGATGGAATTATGATTTCAGATAAAGGAAGTTTTAATACTGCGGCTTTGACAGGAGAAAGTAAACCTTCAACGTATAAAACTGGAGAAACTGCTTTGGCAGGAATGTTAAATCTTGAAAATGTAATCGAAATTCAAACGACTAAAAAATTTGAAGATAGTTCGATTGCAAAAATTTTACAAATGGTTCAAGATGCAGCTTCTCGCAAAGCTCCAACTGAATTATTTATCCGAAAATTTGCAAAAATATATACGCCAATTGTTTTCTTTTTAGCGGCTGCTTTGGTGATTATTCCTTATTTCTTTGTTGATAATTACGATTTTAATGATTGGTTATACAGAGGTTTAGTTTTCTTGGTTGTTTCTTGTCCTTGTGCATTAGTAATTTCGGTTCCATTGGGTTATTTCGGAGGAATTGGGGCAGCTTCACGCAACGGAATTTTAGTAAAAGGTTCTAACTTTTTAGATTTAATGGCGAAAGTAAACACAGTTGTGATGGATAAAACAGGAACAATGACGGAAGGGGTTTTCGAAGTTCAAAAAATTGAAACTAATCTTCCTGAAAACGATTTTTTAAATCTTGTTTCGGCTTTAGAAAAGCAATCTACGCATCCAATTGCGAAAGCGATTGTGGCAAGTCATCCTTCAGAATTGAAAGCGATAGAAGTGGAAGAAATTTCTGGAAAAGGTTTGAAAGGAAAAGTTGATGGAAAAATAGTTTTAGCTGGAAATACTAAATTATTAGATCATTTCTCGATTCAATATCCACAAGAAATTCATGATATTGTAGAAAGTATTGTGGTGGTTGCAGTTGATGAAAAATATGCAGGATATATTACAATTGCTGATAAAATCAAGGAAGATGCGCAACAAGCAATTCAGAAAATGAAAGCTTTAGGTGTTTCGAAAACGATTATGTTGAGTGGAGATAAAAATACCATTACGCAAAAAGTTGCAAAAGAAGTTGGTGTTGATGAAGCTTTTGGTGGATTGTTACCAGAAGGAAAAGTAGAGAAAGTTGAAGCATTGAAAAAAGATCAAAATCAAGTGGTGGCTTTCGTAGGTGATGGAATCAATGATGCGCCTGTTCTAGCGCTTTCTGATGTCGGAATTGCGATGGGTGGACTTGGAAGCGATGCTGCGATAGAAACTGCAGATGTTGTAATCCAAACCGATCAACCTTCTAAAATTGCAACGGCGATAAAAATTGGTCGTGAAACAAAAAAGATTGTGATTCAGAATATCATTTTAGCAATGGGCGTTAAAATTATCGTGCTTTTCCTTGGTGCAGAAGGAATCGCCAATATGTGGGAAGCTGTTTTTGCTGATGTTGGGGTTGCTTTATTAGCAATTTTGAATGCGGTACGAATTCAACGAATGAAATTTTAGATAAAAAATAAAGCGATCAATTGATCGCTTATTTTTTTATGTATAAATCTTTCATCAAATCTAAATCAACCTTTAAAATATCAGTTAAATAATTTTCGACTGAACCAAAATTCTTATTAATCGCTTCATAAGAACTTTCTAAATATTCAGGTAAAACATCAATTAGATATTTATAATTTGGATCGATTTTTAAGATGTGAGCATATTTTTGTTCCAAAAAGATATTAGAAGCCAAATAATCATCCATAATTGTATCTAAATCGACTTTCAAAGCAGATAAAATCATTGCTGTTGCAAATCCAGTTCGATCTTTTCCAGCTGTACAATGAAATAAAATTGGCGTTCTATTTTTGTGTTGAATAATATCAAAAAAGCTTTTGTATTGCGTTTGACACGTCTTATCTAAAACAAAATCCTCGTAAATTTTGCACATAAATTCTTTCGGATTTGAAATTCCAGCTTTGAATTGTTTCACTAAATTTTCGAAATGTCCAGAAGAAATATCCAAATGAACTTCGTGATTACAACTATTTGGAATGTGATCTTGATTTTTTAAACGTTCGTAAGTCGTGCGTAAATCAATAATTGTTCGAATTGGAAAATCGTTTAAAATCTCCAAGTCATCATCTGTCAAATTTGCTAAATCATCAGATCGAATTAACAATCCTTTTCTAATGACTTCATTTTTTGTGTTAATTATTCCACCTAAATCTCTGCAATTAAATCCGCCTTCAAGTGGAAGAGTTCTTTGTTCGAGCGAGATTTCGCAAAAAGTATTTTCCATTTTCTGTTCGTTTTTTAGGTTATTTTTTGATATGTAAAAGTTAAGGCTAATTATTTAGTTATCATATTAAAATGATATTAAAAAAAGTATAACTTTTTACTTTAACATTTTATTATTTTTATTCAATCTAAATTTATTTTATATTCGCATAGAATTAGAATAAATCTAAATAATCTGATGGGAGATAAAGTGAAAATTGCGAAGGAGAAGTTCATCTTAAAAAAGAAAGAATTTGTGACACCACATCTTATTCGCGTTCATTTGGAGAATGATGATGTTTCTTTTTTTAAGGATACAACGTTGGGCGGAACATGTAAATTACTTTTTCCACCGCTTGGAATCCGTGATATTCACTACGCTGAGTATGATGAAGAAAATCAAAAATGGATTTCGCCATCAGAAAAATTTAAACCAGTTTCTCGTACCTATACGTTGCGTGATATTGATGCAAAAAACAATGTGATTGTGATTGATATTGCAAATCATGGATTGAACGGTCCAGGATCGCGTTGGGCAAATGAGGCGAAAGTTGGAGATATGATTGGGGTTTCGATGAAGTCGAAAAAGAAAGACTTGGCTCCAAAAACAGATTTCATTTTCTTAGCTGCAGATTTAACAGGTTTGCCTGTAATTTCGGCAATTATAGAGTCTCTTCCTGCTAAAACAAACGGAATTGTTTGTGTGGAAGTGCCAACAGAAGATGATATTCACCAAATTGAAACAAAAGCAAATTTAGAATTTAAATGGATTGTGAATCAAAATGTAGGAAGCGGAATAGCTTTATATAGTTTGACAAAAAATCAGAAATTTCCGAAACGCAAAGACGGAAAACGATTTGCTTATGTTGCGGGGGAATCTAAATCTGTAAAGGAAATAAAATCATTTTTTAAAGATGATTTAGAATGGAAAAAAGACGAATTTTATTGTACATCGCATTGGAAAGCAGGAAAAGCAGAGAAAAATGCATTAGAAAATTGTCACGATAAAATAGAACAAGAATTGTTGGTAAGAGTTTTCTAAAAACAAGAGGGATATTTAATCAAAAAGCTTTATCAGAAATGGTGAAGCTTTTTTTGTTATCTTTAAATTTCTAATTGCATTAAAATGAAGTATATCTTATTGTTGTTGTTTTCAGTTTCAGTTTTTGGTCAAGAAAAATTTAAAGTAGAATATGAAAGACGGAATTTTATTAATTTGAATGATCCGAATCCAGAATCGAAAAGATTAAGAGAGGAAATGTTTTCGAAACCAAAATATATTGCTCTTTCTGTCGATGCAAATCAATGTCTTTCACAAGAAATAGAACGAATTGATAATTCGCAAGGACCAAAATATTCGATGAAAGTTTTAGGTGGTTTTAAAGATTTGGAAAGCTTTTATGATTTCGATACGAATTCAAAAATAATCATGAGAGAAATGGATTCCAAATTGTATAATATCTCTGATTCCATTGCAACTTATAAATGGAGTATTACGCGAGAATCCAAAAAAATAAAAGGTTATGATGTACGAAAAGCAGTAGCTGTTGACGCTAATTTCAACATAGAAGCGTGGTATGTTCCTTCGATAAAATCAAAATGTGGACCAGATGAATACAATGGTTTGCCAGGATTATTATTAGAACTGAAGAAAACTTCTTTGAAAGATGAAAATCAGTATACAACTTATAAGTTAGAATCAATTTCGATTGACGATAAGCTGAAACTACAAAAACCAACGAAAGGAAAAGTAATTTCGACACCAGAATTTGATAAAATTGAGAAAGAATATTATCAAAAAATACAAGAAAATATCAACAAAAAAACAGGAGTTGATAAAGATGATTAACAAAAAAACGGCTCAATTTTGAGCCGTTTTTTTGTTATTTTGATTCAATAATCGTAAACTTACTTATTAAGAAATTCATCAATTTCAGTGTGGTTATTCAACCAATCTTTTGCCATTTCGAATGCAGATAAATTTTTGCTTAATTCTAGTGGGTGTTCCTTAAGTAATTTTAAAAATTGTTGATTAATCAAATCAATTGTGTAGCGTTCCGCTTGATTAAGCTGTTGTTTTTCTCGGTTTGATGCGTAATAATTATTTTCATTAATAAAATTGAAATAATCATTGACCAATTCCCAAAGTTCAGGAATTCCTTTTCCGATTAATCCAGAACCGATAATTGATTTTCTTTTCCATTGAGAAGATTTGGTTGGTAAAAATTGCAATGAACGAACAATATCCAATTTTGCATCTTTCACTAATTTTTCTTGAAACGAATCTGATTTATTGACAAAAATTAAATCAGCCATTTCCATAATTCCTCGTTTTATTCCTTGTAAATCATCTCCAGAACCCGGAAGTTGAAGAAATAAGAAGAGATCTGAAATTTCATTTACTAAGGTTTCAGATTGTCCAACACCGACAGTTTCAATCAAAATATTTTCAAACCCTGCTGCTTCGCATAATAAAATTGCTTCATATGTACGTGAGGTAACACCACCTAAAGAACCGTTAGAAGCGCTTGGACGTATATAAGCATTCTCTTCTCGCGATAAGTCCTCCATGCGTGTTTTGTCGCCTAAAATACTTCCTTTTGAAAGGGAACTACTTGGATCAATTGCTAAAATCGCTACTTTTTCACCTTTACTTAGAATATATTTCCCCAAAGATTCGATAAAAGTACTTTTACCAACACCGGGAATTCCTGTAATGGCAATTCTTTTTGAAGTTTTGGAAACAGGTAATAAACTAATGATATGTTGCGCTAATTTCAAATCGTCTAAACGATTGCTTTCGGCTAGTGTAATAGCTCTTGATAAGGCAAAACGATCGCCTTCTTTTATTTTTTGAGCAAGTATTTCGGGGTCAATTTTTCGCATAAGACACAATCTTAGATTAAAGATAAAGTCTTAATTAAGAATAAAAAAATACAATCGAAATTTGTGAATGTATTTTATATAGCTCTTGCATTGATTGGTATAAAAAATAAAACAAATATAATTGTTTATATATTTTAAATTCAATTATATAAACTTCATTAATTCGTAATTATGAATTTTTTTGTTCCTCTTTAATTCTTTTTATAAAAGCAGAAGGAGATTCATTCATGATTTGAGTAAAAGTTGTTGTAAAAGTACTATGAGAAGCAAATCCGCAATCACTTGCTAAATAGCTTACTTTCGTGTTAATGTATTTCGGCTCATTTTGAAGTCGATTGACGATATAATTTACTCTCAATTCATTCAAATAAGAATTAAATTGCTTTTGACGATGAGTTTTAATGATTTCAGAAAGATATTTTGTATTCGTTTCAAATTGTTTTGATAATGAAGCAAGGTTAATATCTTTCTTAGTAAAGCCTTTATTCTTCTCAAATAACTCTAATTTTCGAAGTAAGTCATTCTCGGTTTTAGATGAAATGCTAAGGTTATTCGTTGGTTTTTCTTCAATCATAACCTCTGTTGGTGGAGTTGGAGAAATGATTTTATTTGTAACCTCTTCTTTGATTGGTTCAGAAGGAATTTCTTTAATCTCTTTTACAGAACTTATTTCTTCGACAGAAATCTCAGTTGATTGTTTAGTTTTTTTGGAAACAAAGTAAATAATTAATCCTAAGATAATTATCGCTGAAATTAATAATAAAATGATTAACCAAGTTTCCATTTTTTGTAAAATTTATATTCCGAATTAATAAAATAAAACCAATTGATAATCATTAAAATAATTGATTTTCAATGATTATACTATTTGTAAAAATACTCCGAAATTTTGAAATAAAAAAGGCTAACTTTTAAGAGTTAGCCTTTTTTTTGAAATTCATCTTTGCTTGGAGAACAACCACAGCCTTTTGAGCATCCGCCTCCTTTTGAACTAAATGAGTTTCTAATTAATTTTACAACATACCAAACTGCAAATCCGAAAAGGAAAGCGATAAAAATATATTGTATCCAAATATTGTCCATACTATTATTTTAAAAAATGATATGCAATAAATGCAACTACATATGCCAAACCTGTCATAAACCCTGTCTGAATCAATGTCCATTTCCAAGAATTTGTTTCGCGTTTTACGATCGCAATTGTACTCATACATTGCATTGCGAATGCATAAAATAACAACAATGAAACTCCTGTAGCGAGGTTATATGCTGGTTCTCCTGTGTTTTGGTTGATCTCATTTTTCATACGATGAAGTAAACGATCTTTTTGACCATTGTCCTCTACATCAACTTCTCCTAAACTGTAAACCGTTGACATTGTTCCGACAAAAACTTCACGCGCAGCGAATGACGAAATCAAACCAATTCCCATCTTCCAATCGTATCCTAATGGCTCTACAACTGGCTCTATAACTGAACCTAATCTACCCAAATAAGAATGTTCTAATTTATAAGAAGCAATTTCATTTGCTAAATCTTCTTCATTCATTTTTGGATGATGAGCAGTTACAATTTCTTCTGCATTTCTGAATTGTTCTCCAGGTCCGAAAGTTCCTAAAACCCAAAGAATAATCGAAATTGCAAATATGATTTTACCCGCATCAACTAAAAATCCTAACGTTTTTTCCCAAACATTAATTCCAACATTTTTCCAATCAGGAAGTTTGTACGTTGGCATTTCTAAAATTAGGTAACTTTTATGTTTTGCTTTAATGATTAAATCCAATAAAATAGCACTTCCTAATGCGCCTAAAACACCTAAAATGTACATCACAAATAACGCCAAAGCTTGGTAACTTAATCCAAAAATATGTTCGTCGGGAATTACTAAAGCAATTAAAACGATGTAAATTGGTAAACGAGCCGAACACGTCATAAAAGGCGTTACAAGTATCGTTAATAGACGCTCTTTGTCATTTTCGATATTACGTGCAGACATGATTGCAGGAACGGCACAGGCAACTCCAGAAATTAACGGAACAACACTTTTTCCGCTTAATCCAAATGGTTTTAACCATCTGTCCATTAAATAAACCACGCGGCTCATGTAGCCCGTTTCTTCCATTATTGAAATGAATAAAAACAAAATGGCAATTTGCGGAACGAAAACGGCAATCCCTTCTATACCTGGGATTATTGCACCTCCAATGATTTCGTTGATAGGTCCTTCAGGTATTAAACTAATTGCTTTTTCGTCGATCCAACCAAATAAATCTTCGACCATTGTCATTAATGGTGCAGACCACGCATAAACAGCTTGAAAGATTAATAATAAAATTCCTAAAAAGATGATGTATCCAAAAACTGGATGAATCAATGTTTTATCAATTTTATCGGTTAAGGTTTCATTTCCGTCAAAATTATATGAAATAATATCGTTTAATTTTTCCTCTAAAATTTTATTTCGATCTAAGGCTTCTTTGACTTGTAATCGTTTCGAAACAATAGAATTTTCTTTTTTAATTGTATCTAATTTACTTAGATTTTCTTTCGATTCGAACGGAACTTCTTTCTGTGAAAGATATTGCCAAGCTAAATAATCAGATTTAAGATTAAATTCATTCTTGATTTTTTCTACAATAGAAAGATACTCTTTCGGAATTTCGTAATGACGATTATATGGAGTTGCGTCTTTTGTAAAAGCTTCTACTAATTCATCAATTCCTTCGCTTGTACGCGCGTTTGTTAAGTATATTTTTGTTTGAAGAAAATCTTCTAACTTTTTCAAATCAATATTAAGTCCCTTGCTTTTGATTTCATCTTTCATATTGATGACAAAAATTGCAGGAACGTCTAAATCTCGAACTTGTTGATACAACAAAATCGATCGTTTTAGATTAGATGGCTCACCAATAACAACTGCTAAATTTGGGTAATGACTATTGGTTTTGTCTCCTAAAGTTTTGAATACAATTTCTTCATCCAAAGAACTTGGATAAATTGTATACGTTCCGGGAAAATCTGTAATTTGGAATTTATTTCCATTTCGTTCTATTTTACCTTCGCGCTTTTCTACCGTCACACCAGGATAATTCCCAACTTTTTGACGAAGATTTGTTAATTTATTAAATAACGAAGTTTTACCAACATTTGGGTTACCAATTAAGGCAATTTTATAATGATTCATTATTTTTTTGTTATCAAAATTTTATCGGCTTCGTTTCTTCTTAAAGCTAAAACAGACTTATTAGAGATGATACTGATGCAAATAGGACCACCAAATGGAGCCTTATTTTTTACCAATAAACTTGTTCCAGGAATAAAGCCCATTTCATAAAACTTTGCAGGAATATCTTCGGTACTAAACCCTGTTACAACTGCTTGTTCGCCAATTTTTAAATCTTTTAAAGAATAATTTTCAATCATTTCTACCAATCTATCTATGAATTATCTCAAAGGCAAAGATACTTATTTTTAATTAATCCAAATAGAAGATATGTCATAGTTTTTTTATCTTTCTAATTAAATTTCAATGAATTCAAGTATCTAAATTCAAAATTTTGATTATCTTTGCACTCAATTTTCATTTATAAACATTAATTTATGTACGCAATTGTAGAGATAGCAGGGCTTCAATACAAAGTTGAAAAAGACCAACAATTGTTTGTAAACCGTTTAGCTGGTGAAGCAGGTGACGAAGTAAAATTCGACCGTGTTTTATTAACAGATAACGGAGCAATCACTGTCGGCGCCCCAGTTATAGACGGAGTTACCGTAGTAGCTAAAATCGTTGAACACGTGAAAGGAGACAAAGTAATCGTTTTCAAAAAGAAAAGAAGAAAAGGTTACCAAAAGTCTAACGGTCATCGTCAACAATTCACTAAAATTGAAGTAGCTTCAATCGGTTAAGATTGAGCTGAGATTAATTATTAACTCTTAAAAACAAAACGAAATGGCACATAAGAAAGGGGTCGGAAGTTCGAAAAATGGTCGTGAATCACATTCGAAACGTTTAGGTGTTAAAATTTTTGGTGGACAAGCAGCAATCGCTGGTAACATTATTGTTCGTCAAAGAGGTACTCAACATCATCCTGGTGATAATGTAGGAATCGGTAAAGATCACACATTATTCGCTTTAATTGACGGAAAAGTAGTTTTCACTAAAAAACGTAACGATAGATCTTACGTTTCAGTTGAACCATTATCTTAATTGATAATTCGACAGCGAAAATGCTAACAATATAAAAGCTCGAACTTATTACTTCGAGCTTTTTTTATGATTTTTATTCTTCTAAGTCTACAGCTCCTTTAGAGTATACTTCATCAGAATTTAAGTTTATGTTGAATCCTTTTTCAATTAACTTATCTCGAATTAATTTCCTTTTTCCCCAAGGATCAATAGATTGGATAATTCCTTTTTTATCAAAATAAAATGAATAATACAATGGATTACTCGTACCATGTTTACATTGGAAGGTATTTTCGTTTAAATTTAATTTCTTAGAATTTATTGGTTTTAAAAATTTATACCTTTTAAAATTAATGTCAGCAGAATCTATAATAGCAATTGTATAGTTTTTATACTCATATTGTTGAGTTTTCTCATTTGTGTTACAAGATCCTAAGTATGCCATAAAAGTAATTCCAACTCCAAATTCAGCATTATTAAAAAAAACTTTTCTATCAGGACTTTTTAATTTATCAAAACCTAGAATTAAATAAGAATTATTAGGATTAATACGTTCATTATGTTTTTCTCCTAATTCAATAAAAGTATCAACTGTTTTTTTTAGTTGTTTGCTCTTATAAGTAGAATTGAATGTTGATGAACATGAACAAAAAAATAGAATAAATGAAAGTAAAAAGTATTTCATAAGTGGTTAATTAATAGAACTAAATTACAACTTATTTCAACTAAAAAAGCATCCAATTTCTTGAATGCTTTTTGATTTTATTATTTTGAAGAGAAGCTGAAATGAAATCAGCTTGACACGTTTTGTTTTGATAATTCGTTAAGTCATCTGAACTCGTTTAAGGATCACATTTTTTAATTAGCGAATTATCTCATTAACCTATTCTTCTTCCGTTTCAACTCCCCAACCTTGTGCAGTTAATGGAACCATTTGCTCACTTCCACGAGTAATCAAATAGTTTTCTTCGTTTTTACCAGTTACATGACCAATTACCGTTAAATGTGGATTTCCTTTGATTTTTTCAAAATCTTTTTGATCAATTGTAAACAATAATTCGTAATCTTCTCCACCGCTTAAAGCACATGTGATTGGATTGATTTTGAATTCTTCGGCTGTGCGAATAACAACAGAATCTAACGGGATTTTTTCTTCGTATATATTAATTCCAACACCACTTTCTTTTGAGATATGAATAATTTCAGAAGATAATCCGTCCGAAATATCAATCATAGAAGTTGGTTTAACTTTCAACTCTTTCAAAAGATTGATAATATCCAAACGCGCTTCAGGTTTTAATTGACGTTCAATTAAATATGAATAATTTTCGAAATCTGGTTGATTATTAGGATTCACTTTTGAAACTTGCGCTTCGCGTTCCAAAACTTGCAAACCAAGAAAAGAAGCACCTAAATCTCCAGAAAGAACAACCAAATCATTTTCCTTCGCACCATTTCTATAAGTCAAATCTTTTTCTGGAGCCGAGCCAATTGCAGTCATACTCAAAACAAGTCCGCTAACAGAAGAAGTTGTATCGCCTCCCACAATATCGATATTGTATTTATCGCAAGCGTATTTCATTCCGTTGTAAATTTCGTCCACAGCTTCTATCGTAAAACGATTCGAAATTGCCATCGAAATCAACAATTGTTTTGGAATAGCATTCATCGCCAAAATATCACTAATTGCCGTCACAACCGCTTTGTACCCCAAGTGACGTAAAGGCATATACGACCAGCTAAAATTTACGCCTTCTACTAACATATCAGTAGAAACCACAATTTTCTCTTTTTTATAATCAAGAACAGCCGCATCGTCACCAATTCCTTTGATAGAACTTTCTAATTTGATTGGAAAACCTTCTTTGATTTGGTTAATTAAACCAAATTCTCCAATTTCGGCTAAACTTGTTTTTGAAACGTTTTTATCTTCTAACATGATTTTATTTTTGAGTAAAGATTGAAGGATCTATATTTTCTGAACGAAAAGGTAAATTGATAATGTCTTGTTTCGACATTGTTTTCACGATTTGTCCTTCAAATGATTTTTTAATATTTTCTAACATTTCTGTTGGTGGTGCTTGCATTTTTCTTTTCGACATCGAAAACCAAACACCTGTCAATTCAGAATGGCAAAGATGTACACCATCTTGGTTATATAAATTATGAATAAATTGATAAATCATTCCATCTTCCGACATTCCACCAATTTCTACCGAAATATAAATTTCTTCACCTTCCATAGCTTCCTTAAAAAAAGAAAATTGTTCGTGCAAAATAGCTGGTCCAATTCCATATTCCTCCAAATTTTTCATCGAAATGCCATAATCTCTCAAAAAAGCAATACGTGCAAAACTTGTAAAATTCATATACGAAGCGTTCGCTAAATGGCGATTAGCATCCAAATCTGACCATCGAATAATGGTTTTTTGAAAATATTTATTATTCATGAATTGAAAAATTATTTAAGGTACAAAGTTACGGATTACTATTTATACGAAAATGATAATATTTTTAATCATCGTAAATAATAAAAAACAATAAGATTTAACATCAAATTAAAATATAGATATTTAATAATTTGTATCTTTAAAAAGCTATTAAACAGACAGATTATGAAAAAAATATTATTTCCAACAGATTTTTCAGAAACAGCAAATAATGCGTTTTTGTATGCGTTAAATTTAGCCGAAAATCAAAATGCAGAATTATATGTTTTGCATGCTTTTCAGTATCCAATGGTAAGTGGAGGAATCGATGCTGGTATTTTGCAAGATGTTTATAATACAATTGAATTAAATAATTTCGAGAATTTAAAAGATCATATTCCGTTCTTGAGAAAAATGGCTGAGGATAATGGTTTTGCAAATGTTGATTTGAAATTTTTCGTAAAAGAAGGAATGCTTTCGTTTGTATTGCCAACATTTATCGAAGATGAAAAAGTGGATTTTGTAGTAATGGGAACGACTGGAAATACAGGATTTGATAAAGTCCTTTTTGGTTCGAATACGATGAATGCAATAAAACATCTTAAAATTCCGGTATTGAGCGTGCCAAATGGTTACGAATTCAAAGGAATAAATAATATTGGATTTACGACAATTTTCCAAGATAAAGACCGCAAAGCCTTAGATTATTTAACCGAAATTGCTTATCGCTATAAAGCAAAAGTGCATTGCTTACACGTTTCGAAAGATGGAAATTACGATATTCCGACGCTTAATCATTGGAAAGAATATTATAAAGATGAACCTGTAGATTTTTTTATTTATACTGCGGATGAATCTGTAGATGCAGTTTTGGAATTTATTAAAGAAGAAAAAATTGATTTGTTGACAGTAGTTAGCCGTAACAAAGGCTTCTTCGAGAAATTATTTTCACCAAGTTTTACAAAGAAAATTTTGACACAACACAACGTGCCTTTGTTTGTTTTCCACGAATAAGATAATTTATACTGAATATACAAAAAGCTTAATCTGTAGAAATAGATTGAGCTTTTTTCGTGTTGAAATAAAATTATTCGTAACTTTTGAGTACAAAACACGAAAAGATGAAAAAAATATTGTTCCCGACAGATTTCTCAGAAACAGCTAATAACGCCTTTTTATATGCACTAAATCTTGCAAAAAGTATCGATGCACAAGTTTATGTGTTGCATGTTTACGAATTGCCAATGATTACAGGAAGTTTGAGTGCTGGATTGATTCAGAATGTATATGAAACGGTAGAATTAGGAAGTTTTGACAACTTCAAAGATAATATTCCGCAATTAAGACAAATAGCTGTTGAAAATGATTTGAATGAAATTCCAATCAAATTTATCTTAGAAGAAGGAAATTTCTTATATATTTTACGTGAAATTATTGGAGAAGAAAGCGTTGATTTTGTAGTGATGGGAACAGACGGAAATTCAGGAATAGAAAAAATGCTTTTCGGTTCGAATACGATAAATGCGATTACGTCGATGGAAGTTCCAATTCTTAGTATTCCGCATGGAATGTCTTTCAAAGGATTTAAGAATATTGGTTTTACTACTGTTTTTGATCAAAAAGATAAAGATGCATTGAAGTATTTGATCGAAATTGCAAATCGTCATCATGCAAAAATTCATTGCATGCACGTTTCGAAAGACGGAAAATTTAATCAACAAGCGATGAAAGATTGGCAAGATCAGTTTGCTGGAGATCCAATTGTATTTGAAGTTTATCATGATGCAGATCCTGTAAATGCGGTGTTGGATTTTATCAAGGAAAAACAAATAGATTTGTTGACGGTTGTAAGCCGCAATAAAGGGTTTTTTGATAAGATTTTTTCACCAGGATTTACAAAGAAAATTG
Organism: Empedobacter sp. R132-2; assembly: GCF_030324375.1. Lineage (NCBI taxonomy): Bacteria > Pseudomonadati > Bacteroidota > Flavobacteriia > Flavobacteriales > Weeksellaceae > Empedobacter > Empedobacter sp. R132-2. The sequence continues at coordinate 27,122 of NZ_JACAGG010000010.1, read as the reverse complement.
CAAATAAAAATATTACACCTTTGTTCGTTTTTCATGAACAAAAAGTTTAGAAGGAGATGTGAAAACATTTCCTTTTTTTATCAAAAATTCTGTTAAAAATAAAACTTTACCTTTGTCTCGTGAAAAGAATAGCCATAGTAGGAGGTGGTGCCGCAGGATATTTTGTTGCTGCAAACCTTGGAAAAACTGTAGGACAACAAACTATATTGTTTGAACAAGCAAATTTACCGCTTCAAAAAGTACGCATTTCGGGCGGAGGAAGATGTAATGTTACGCATGCATGTTTTGATCCGCTTGATTTGGTCGAGTTTTATCCGCGTGGAAGAAAGGAATTATTAAGTGTTTTTTACACGTTTCAACCGGGTGATACAATGGCTTGGTTTGATGAGCGCGGAGTAGAATTGAAAATAGAAGACGATAACCGTATTTTTCCAGTTAGCGATTCTTCACTTTCGATTATAGAGGCTTTGACAAAAGCGGTTGATAAAAATAAAGTTCAGCTTAATTTCTCAGACGGTGTGCAAGAAATTAATAAAGTTGATGGTGGTTATGAATTGATAACAAAATCAGGAAAACATTTTTTCGAAACGGTGATTGTGACAACAGGAAGTACGCCTAAATTTTGGAAAAGTTTGAAAAATATAGGTTTGAAAATCGTTCAACCAGTTCCTTCTTTATTCACGTTTAATTGCAAAGATCCTCGAATTGAAGGATTGATGGGAATTTCTTTCGATAATGCTGAAGTCAAAATCAATCAACAAAAATTAGAAGAAGAAGGTCCGTTACTAATTACGCATTGGGGATTTAGTGGACCAGCGATTTTGAGATTATCGGCTTGGGGTGCTTTAAAATTGAATGAAAGCAATTATAAATTCGAAACTGAAATCAATTTTGTAAATCAATCTAAAGACGAAATCATTTCATTTTTGAATGATAAAAAACAAGTTGATGCTAAGAAAAATGTGCATAAAAATAATCCATTCGATTTTCCGAAGCGTTTTTGGTTTAGTATTCTGAGCTATTGTAATATAGATGAAAACAAGGTTTATGCAGATTTATCGAAAAAACACATCGAAGCAATTGCAATAGAATTGACGCAAGGAAAATACCAAATTAATGGAAAAAGTACGTTCAAAGATGAGTTTGTAACGGCAGGCGGTGTCGATTTGAAAGAAATTGATTTTCATTCGATGCAAGCAAAAAAAATCCCACAATTGTTTATGGCTGGAGAGGTTTTAAATATTGATGCTATAACAGGTGGATTCAATTTTCAGGCATGTTGGTCTGAAGGTTATATTATATCTGAAAAAATCAAAGAAATTTATCAATAGTGTATATTTTACACGAATGTTATTCTGGCTGAAAGCCTTAATAGTAAAGATTTTTTCAAAATTTATTATGTTAACATAACGTTATTATAAAATTATGTTATTTTTGTTTAAAGGAATTATTAAAAACGAACAAAAAATATGAAGAAAATTTTCTTAACCTTAGCATTAATCGGCTTATCTTCTTCTGCATTTGCAGGTGGATACCGAGTTGCTTTACAAGGAGTTCGCCAAGCAGCATTGGGGGGAACTTCTGCAACACAAACTCACGATGCGAGTGTTGCGTTTTATAATCCTGCAGGTTTAGCTTTTGTTGATAGTAAATTGAGTATTGCTGTCGGAGGTTTTGGTGTAAAAACTGACGTAAAATGGCAAGATCCAATGACGTTACAAAAAGCAGAAACAGATAGTAAATTAGGAACACCAATGTATTTGGCAGTTAGTTACAAGCCTGTAGATGATTTAGCAATTGGATTGAGTGTTACGACGCCTTTTGGTAGTTCGGTTACGTGGCCAGAAGATTGGCAAAACAAAGCAAATATTACACATATTGACTTGAAAGCATTCAATATTCAGCCAACGGTTGCATATCGTTTTTCTGACTGGTTTAGTTTGGGTGTAGGTTTCATTTATACACACGGAACAGCTAAATTAGAGAAAGTACAAACAGTTGCTGGAAATGATATTAAACTTAAATTAGAGGATAAAGATGCCCATGGTTTAGGATTTAATGTTGGAGCAATGTTCAAGCCAACAGATAAATTTGGAGTTGGAATTGCGTACCGTTCTAATGTAGATGTTTCTGCAAACAAAGGTGATGTTACATGGTCGAATGTTCCTTCTGGAATTGCATCTAATGTACCTTTTAATACAGATAAATGGAATACAACTTTACCATTACCATCAGAGTTTACATTTGGGATGTCATACAAAGTTTTACCACAATTAGAACTTTTTGGAGATGTAGTTTGGCAAAACTGGACACGTTACAAAAGTTTAGATATCAATTTATATAATGATGCTTCTAATACTTTCTACACATCATCTTCTACGAAAAACTGGAAAGACAATACATTATTCCGTTTTGGAGCTGAGTATACTTTCAGCGAGATGATTGTTGGACGTGTTGGTTATTATCACGATAAATCACCAGTGCCATCAGCTTATTGGTCATCAGAAACACCAAGTTCTAACTTAAATTCAGTTTCAGCTGGATTAGGATTTAGATTCGAGTCAGGATTTAATGTTGATTTATTTGGATCATATGTAAAAGGAGACGAAAGACATATTGATAATATTCAACAAAACTTCTCTGGAGATGTTAAAATGCGTGCTATAAACTTTGGTTTAGGCGTATCGTACAACTTAAAATAAGACAAAAATGAAACACTTAAATAAAATAGTATTAGTTGCATTAGCTGCTACGATGTTTAACTGTAGCGAAGATTTCGAACATCCAATTGAAGATATTCAAGTTTCTGCTGGTGAAGCAAACTTTTCTACATATATCGCATTAGGAAACTCGTTAACTTCTGGTTATAGAGATAATGCATTGTACAAATCTGGACAAGAAAATTCTTACCCAAACATGTTAGCTGGATTGATGAAAGCTGCAGGAGGAGGAGAATTTAAAATTCCATATATGTCAAATGATACAGGTGGATTTACTGATTTACCAGGTTTTCCAGGTAAATTGAATTTACAAATTGTAAATGGAGCTTTAACACCAGTTCCAAGTGCTGCGGGTGGAGCTTTAGATATCTTAGCAGATAAAGGAAAGTTTCAAAATATGGGAGTTCCAGGTGCTAAGTCTTATCATTTAGTTGCGCCAGGTTATGGAAATCCAGCAGGCTTAAAAACTGATCCAGCAACAGCGAATCCTTATTTTGTACGTTTTGCAAGTGGTGCGACAACTTCTGTAGTTGCAGATGCAGTTGCTCAAAAGCCAACATTTTTCTCTTATTGGATTGGGAACAATGATGTATTAGGTTATGCAACATCTGGAGGAGTTGGAGTAGATCATAATGAAACAAATAATGTTGATCCAAGAACTTATGGAAGTAATGATATTTCTAATGTAAATGTGGTAAAATCTACAATTAATGATGGATTAAAAGCATTAACATCGGTAGGAGCAAAAGGAGTTATTGCAAATATTCCTTCTGTAACATCTATTCCATATTTTACAACGGTTCCATACGCACCTTTATCACCAGCAAATCCAAGTTTTGCACCAATGATTGATGAATTGAATGCAACTTATGCAGGATTAAATCAAGTATTTGATGCAGTTGGTGCTTCAGAAAGAAAAATTTCTTTTTCTAAGACTGCTGCAAGTGCTGTAGTAATTAAAGATAAAGATTTAGCGGATTTATCAACAACGATTACTGCTGCATTAATTAAAGCAGGATATGATACTGGTACTGCAACTTTGTTTGGAATTACTTATGGACAAGCTCGTCAAGCAACAGCAAAAGATTTATTGGTTTTGACTTCTTCATCTGTAATTGGAAAAGTTGACACAAATAGAGTTGCAGAATTAATGAAGTTAGGGTTAACTCAAGAGAAAGCTGGTAAATTATCAGTAGTAGGTGTTAGTTATCCAATGACAGATAATTATGTATTAACAGCAAAAGAAACTGCGAAAGCAGAAGCAGCTGTAGTTAAATACAATGCAGCAATTGCGGAGTTAGCAACTGCTTATAATTTAGCTTTAGTTGATGCATATTCTGAAATGAAAAAATTAAGTTCTCAATCAGGGATTAAATATTACGGACAAACATATACAACAACTTTCGTTTCTGGTGGAGCGTTCTCATTAGATGGAGTTCACTTAACTGGAACTGGATATGCAATTGTCGCAAATATGTTTGCTGATGCAATCAACCAAAAATATCATTCAACTTTAAGACACGTTTACCCAGGAAATTATCCAGGTATTGCAATTCCTTAATTGAATGTTTAGATAACAAAAAAATCCGCTCATCGAGCGGATTTTTTATTATTTATGTTTTTTGAAATGATTATTTCAATTCTTCATTTCGCATAAATTCTTCTGCTTTTTCGACCATATTTTTCGATCCGCAAAAGAAAGGAATACGTTGGTGTAATTCTGTAGGTTCAATATCCATAATGCGTTGGAAACCGTCAGAAGCTTTTCCTCCTGCTTGTTCCGCGATAAAAGCCATCGGGTTGCATTCGTACAATAAACGTAATTTTCCGTTCGGATTATTTGTTCCAGAAGGATAAATATAAATTCCTCCTTTCAGCATGTTTCGGTGAAAATCTGAGCATAAAGAACCAATGTAACGAGAAGTGTACGGACGATCTTCCTCATCTGCCTGACAGTATTTGATGTAATTTTTAACCCCTTGAGGGAATTTTACATAATTACCTTCGTTAACTGAATAAATGTGTCCATCTTCTGGAATACACATATTTGGATGAGATAAATAGAACGTTCCGATTCCTGGGTTCAATGTAAATCCATTTACACCATTTCCTGTTGTATAAACTAACATTGTCGATGTTCCATAAATTACATATCCCGCAGCAACTTGCTTATTTCCTGGTTGTAAGAAATCTGCTTTTGTAACAGGTGTTCCAGGTTCAGAAACACGGTGGTAGATTGAGAAAATTGTTCCAACAGAAACATTTACGTCGATGTTTGATGAGCCATCAAGTGGATCAATCAACACAACATATTTACTGTTTTTTGAATTTTTTGAAGGTTGAATCGCGATAAAATCTTCGTTTTCTTCCGAAGCAATACCACAAACAACTTCGCGTTGCGACAACGTTTCGATAAACGTATCGTTTGCGAAAACATCTAATTTTTGTTGTTTTTCTCCTTGGACATTTTCATTTCCGAATTCGCCTAAGATATTTACAAGTCCTGCTTTGTTTACTTTATAATTAACAACTTTTGTAGCTAATTTAATAGAACTCAGTAATCTAGATAATTCTCCGGATGAGTAAATAAAATCTGCTTGATTTTCTATGATAAACTCTCCAAGAGTTTGATGAGAATTAGTATTCATAATTATGTTTTGCTGGTCAAATATCGGAATAATAACTCAATTTTATATCATTTCAAACGTTTGAAATTAATCTAAATACGTGAAAATCATCATTCAAATTTATTTTTTATTTTAATTAAAATCGGTCAACATATAAAGTGTAGTTTGGTTATATTTGCAAGTTAAATATTTACAAAAAAAAGTTTTTATAGAAATGAAAGTTTTCAAATTCGGTGGTGCTTCGGTGAAAGATGCAGCCGGCGTTAGAAATGTTGCGAGTTTATTGCAATCTGTTGGTTACGAAAATACATGTATCATTGTTTCTGCTATGGGCAAGACAACAAATGCATTGGAAGAGGTAGTCAAACGCTATTTTGAAAAACAAGATTTCGAAAAAACAATTAACGAAGTAAAAGAACAGCACATTGCTTTAGCGACAGAATTATTTGATAATCCAGCTGAGGTTTCTAACGAAATTTCGCAATTTTTTGATGATATTGTTTCGTTTTTAAGACGTAACAAATCACCAAATTATAGCTATGTGTATGATCAAGTGGTTTGTTGTGGAGAATTAATTTCGACAAAAATCATCAGTATGTATCTTAATTCGATACAAATTAATAACGAATGGTTAGATGTTCGCGATTATATCAAAACAGATAATACATATCGTGAAGGAAAAGTAAATTGGGCATTAACAGAAGAAAGTATTAAACGTTTACCAAACACAGGTTTGTTTATTACCCAAGGTTTCTTAGGTTCTGATCCTAACTTTTTCACAACAACTTTAGGGCGTGAAGGTTCAGATTATTCTGCGGCGATTTTTGCTTATTGTTTAAATGCGGATAACATGACGATTTGGAAAGATGTTCCTGGAGTTTTGAATGCTGATCCACGTTATTTTGATAATGCTGAGCTGTTAAATCATATTTCATATGAAGAAGCAATAGAGTTGGCGTATTATGGTGCATCTGTTATTCACCCGAAAACGTTACAGCCGCTTCAACAAAAAGAAATTCCTTTCTTCGTAAAATCATTTATTAATCCTACAGAAGCAGGAACAGAGGTAGCGAAAGGTCAACCATTAGATCCAAAAGTACCTTGTTTTATCCTAAAAAGAGAGCAACATTTGATTCGTTTATCAAGTAAAGATTTCTCTTTTATTACAGAAGATAAATTGAGCGGAATTTTCAATAAACTATATGATTATCAAATCAAAGTAAATTTGATGCAAAATTCAGCAATTTCATTATCTTTATGTTTGGAGGATAAATATGACAACTTAGAAAAGTTTGTTGCAGATATGAACGAAGAGTATAAAGTGCAGGAAGAAAACAATGTTTTATTGTACACAATTCGCCATTTCGATGCAGATTCTGACAAAGTTGTTTCAAAAGAAAAAGAATTATTGCGACAAACAGTGCGCGAAACATTACAAATAGTTGTTAAAGCTTAAATGAGTTTAATCACGACACAAGATATCTATTCAGCTTCGGGTCTTTCTAAAATTGGTGTTTTAGGAAAACCTGTGGCTTGGGCATTGAAAAAAATTTTCAGTATAGATCAGTTAAACGATTTGTACAATCGTGGAAAGCATTTGCAATGCGAACCTTTTTTGGATTATTTGATTGATGATTTGGGAATGGATTACGAAATCCATGAAGAAGATTTAAAACGTATTCCAAAAGAAGGACCTTTTATTATTATTTCTAATCATCCGCTTGGAGCGTTGGATGGAATTATTTTGATGCATTTTATGTCAAAAATTCGTCCTGATTTCAAGGTAATGGGTAATTTTTTATTGCAAAAAATTAAACCATTAGAACCTATGATTATTCCAGTTAATCCTTTCGAAACACGTAAAGATGCATACAGTAGCCTTTCAGGAATGCGCGATGCATTAAAATTGTTAAGAGCTGGAGGTTGTTTAGGGATTTTTCCTGCGGGAGAAGTTTCTTATCGAGATGACGAAAGTAGAATTATTGACAGAGAATGGCAAGAATCAGCGATGAAGTTGATCAAAAAAGCGAAAGTTCCTGTTGTTCCAATGTTTTTTAGAGCGCGAAATAGTAATATTTTTTACCGTGTAGCGAAGATTCATCCAGATTTTCAAACGGCAATGTTGCCAGCTGAAATGATGAAGAAAAGAACACGACCAATTCAGATTCGTATTGGAAAACCAATTTTACAAAAACAACAAGACGAGCATGTGTCTATAGAAGATTATTCTGAGTTTTTGAGAAAGAAAACATACATGCTTTCGTCTTATTACAAACAAAAAAGAAGTTTAACTCAAGTATTGAAAAACCCTTCGAATATTGAGTTGAAAATGCCGAATTTACCAAGCTTATCTTCTTCTAGTAAAAAGGTTAAGCCGATTATTTCGGAAACAGCTTTAGACTTATTAATTCAAGATATTGAAACTTTACGAAAAGATGAACAAGCATTATTGTTTACAAATAATAATTACGAATGTTTCTTTTCTACAGCTCAACAAATTCCAAATATATTAAGGGAAATTGGTCGTTTACGCGAGATAACATTCCGTGCGATAGGTGAAGGTACAAATGATGAAATTGACCTTGATCGATTTGATAATCATTATCACCATTTATTTTTGTGGGATAAGGATACGAATAAAATTGTTGGAGCATATCGTATGGCGATTGGTTCGGAAGTGTATGAAAAATATGGAATTAATGGATTTTATGTTCATGAATTATTCAATTTTGATCCAGAAATTCATCCATTTTTCAAGAAATGTATCGAAATGGGACGTGCTTTCGTTTCAGCTGAATATCAACAAAAGCCGATGCCATTGTTCTTATTATGGAGAGGAATTGTGCATGTAACGTTGAGAAATCCAAATCAGAAATTTATTATTGGAGGAGTGAGTATTAGTAATCAGTTTTCTGATTTCTCAAAATCTTTGATGATCGAATTTATGAAATCTCATTATTACGATTCTACTGTAGCGCAGTATGTGAGAGCAAAAAATGAGTTTAAGGTTAAGCTGAAAGAGGAAGATAAAGAATTTATTTTCGATGAATCTGAAGCTGATTTGAATAAATTTGATAAGTTAATTGATGAGCTTGAGCCAAATATGTTGAGATTACCTGTTTTGATTAAGAAATACATCAAACAAAACGCAAAAGTGATTGCTTTCAATGTTGATCCAAAATTTAATGATGCAATTGATGGCTTAATGTATATTAGAGTTTCTGATATTCCAGAATCTACTGTTCGCCCTGTTTTAGAGGATATTCAAGCAGAACTTGATAAAAAAATACAATCAGGAAAATTTGACGGAAATCTACTTTAAGATTCATGATGAATTTATAACATAAAAAATGCGCTCAACCTAGTTGAGCGCATTTATATTTTAGCTTCGCTATAAATTATTTAGCAACTGCTGTAGAATCAGCTACTGGAGCAACTGCTGTAGAATCAGTTGGAGCAACTGCTGTAGAATCAACTGCTGTAGAATCGTTAGCTGCTGTAGCTAAAGAATCAACTGCTGGTGCTTCTTCTACTGGTGCTTCTTCAGTTTTCTCTCCACAAGATACTGCTCCTAATGATAAAGCTGCTACTGCAACTACTGCGAAAAATTTTTTCATCTTTTTAAATTTTAATCGATTAATTTGATATGTCAAAGTTAGAATGATTTTGACCTGATATAATAAAAAATGATTGTAATTATTTTGTAAAACATTTTTTATTTTACAAAATATAGAATTACAATTATTTAAACGTTTATATTTTCCGAAATTATAAAATTTATAAGACAAAAAAATCCTCAAATTCTATAATTTTGAGGATGATTTTTGACTTATTACAAGTGTTTATTTTAAAACTTGTGCTTCTAATTTGAATTTTTCGATTTTATTTGAAATTAAATCCAATCTCAAATTATGAATACTTCCGATATGCGAAGTCTGAAATTCTTTGTGTGGTATATATGTTCCATTTTCTACAGATAAACCAACTTCTTTGTAAGCATCACGGAAAGGTGTTCCATTCTTAATCGCTTCATTAATATTTTCAACGGTATAAATCGGATCATATTTATCCTGATTCATATAGTTATCTTTAATCTGAAGTTGAGGAATCGCAAATGTTAAGATGTCAATAATATTATCAAATTGCATCATTGGTTCGAATAATATTTCTTTCAATATTTGATAATCACGGTGATATCCACTTGGAAGATTATTGATCGTCATCATAATATCATTCGGCAACGCCTGAATTCTATTGCAATGCGCACGAGTTAACTCAAACACATCTGGGTTTTTCTTGTGCGGCATAATCGATGAACCTGTTGTCATTTCGTTTGGCAACTTCACAAAAGCTAAATCTTGTGAATTGTATAAAACCAAATCGTACGACATTTTAGACAACGTTCCACAAATCATTGCCAAAGCTGTTGCGACAGATTTTTCTGTTTTTCCACGAAGCATTTGTGCACCAACAGAAGAAACTAAGATTTCTGAAAAACCTAATTCTTGTGTTGTTTGCAAACGATCAATTGGGAAACTTGTTCCGAAACCTGCACCAGAACCCAAAGGATTTTGATCAGAAATTTTATATGCAGCCTCAAAAAAGTATAAATCCGTCAACAAACTTTCTGCATATGCCGAAAACCACATTCCAAAACTACTTGGCATTGCCGCCTGAAAATGTGTGTATCCTGGTAATTGATGATTCTTGAATTCGTCTGCTTTTTGTAAGAAAATCTCAATTAAATTGACAATTTTTTCAGTTGTATGTTTTAAATACTCTTTCTTAAAAAGTTGAATTGCAACCAAAACTTGATCATTTCGAGAACGTGCAACGTGAATTTTTTTTCCAGCATCGCCAGTTTTTTCAATTAAATAAGCTTCAATTTTTGAATGTATATCTTCGAAATTTTCGTCGACTTCGAAATTATTTTCCGCAATCAGAACCAAAACTTCATCCAAAGCAATTTGCAACGCATCATTTTCTTCATTGGTAATCAAACCTGTTTTTGCCAGCATATTTGCCTGCGCTTTCGACGCTAATGCATCGTATTTCGCAAGATGAGCATCTAATTCTCTGTCTTTTCCAACAGTAAATTTTTCGATTTTATCATTAATGGTAAAACCTTTATCCCAAAGTTTCATATCTATAATAATGAATTAAGGGCGCAAAGTTAGTAAAAAGTTGCATAATATCTCATTAAACTTGTATAATTATTAATAATCATAAATATTTATTCATATTGAATATTTTTGATTGTTTTTTGAGAATGTTTAGACGATTGATAGCATTTTGAAAGATTGATTATTGAATGTTTATTAATATTTCGAAATAATTCAATTTCGTAAAAAAATGACCCAAAAATTATGGAGTTGATATTTTAAGAACCTTTTAATTTTTAACTTCTATTTATTTACGTTTAAAACATTGTTAAAGTGAAATTTAGACCTTTTTTATAATAATTCTAAATTATTGAAATATAACTAAAATATATCATTCTTTGATGAAAAATCTTTACTATAAACGTAATTTTGTGTACCAATTTATAGCTAAACGCGTATTTGTTTAGATGATTGTTAATGTAAGTTTTAGAATAAAACTCTGACTCAAATGCTTATGAGTGTTGAGTTTGTGTGAGTTAAATTATTAAAAATTACCCTTCGAAAAAATTACATACTTAGTTTGTATTCTGATAACAGTGGTTACCTATGCCAAAAATGATTTTTGTTGAAAATAATTTTTGCATAAGATGTGACGATACAGCGAAGTGTTATTATATAATTCATTTTGATTGGATGAAATCAGGTGTAAGTAGCTTGGTTTTAAACAATCTTTAATATTAAAAAGAAAAGATAGATAATTATGAGTCTTTACCAAGAGTATCTTAACGAGATTGAAGAAAGAAAAGGTCAAGGTTTACATCCAAAACCAATTGATGGTGCAGAATTACTAAGTGAAATCATTAATCAAATTAAAGATGTTAACAACGAATACCGCGAGGATTCTGTTAAATTCTTTATCTATAACACGTTGCCAGGAACAACTTCTGCTGCAGGTGTAAAAGCAAAATTTTTAAAAGAGATTATTTTAGGAGAAGCAACAGTTGCTGAAATTACACCAACATTTGCATTCGAATTGTTATCTCACATGAAAGGAGGACCATCTATTGAGGTTCTTTTAGACTTAGCTTTAGGAAATGATGAAGCAATTGCAAAACAAGCTGCTGAAGTTTTAAAAACACAAGTTTTCTTATACGATGCAGATACAGCTCGTTTAGCTGATGCTTACAAAGCAGGAAATGCAATTGCAAAAGATATTTTAGAAAGTTATGCAAAAGCAGAGTTCTTTACAGAATTGCCAGCTGTTGCTGAAGAAATAAAAGTTGTGACTTACATTGCTGCTGAGGGTGATATTTCTACAGATTTATTATCTCCAGGTAACCAAGCACACTCTCGTTCTGATAGAGAATTACACGGGAAATGTATGATTACTCCTGAAGCTCAAGCTGAAATTAAAGCTTTACAAGCGAAACATCCAGACGCTTCAGTAATGTTAATCGCTGAAAAAGGTACAATGGGAGTTGGGTCTTCTCGTATGTCGGGTGTAAATAACGTGGCTTTATGGACAGGTAAACAAGCATCTCCATATATTCCATTCGTAAATATTGCTCCAATTGTAGCGGGTACAAATGGTATTTCTCCTATCTTCTTAACTACTGTTGATGTAACTGGTGGTATCGGTATCGATTTAAAAAACTGGACTAAAAAAGTTGACGCTAACGGAGAAGTTGTTCGTAACGAAAACGGTGACCCAATTTTAGAAGAAGTTTATTCAGTAGCAACAGGTACTGTATTAACTATCAATACAAGAGAGAAAAAGTTATACAACGGAGATCAAGAATTAATTGATATCTCTAAAGCTTTAACTCCACAAAAAATGGAATTTATCAAGGCTGGTGGTTCTTACGCTATCGTATTTGGTAAAAAAATCCAAACTTTCGCAGCTAAAACTTTAGGAATTGAAGCTCCTGTAGTTTTCGCTCCTTCAAAAGAAGTTTCTATCGAAGGACAAGGATTAACTGCTGTTGAAAAAATCTTCAACAAAAATGCAGTTGGTGTTGCAGATGGAAAAGTATTACACGCAGGTTCAGACGTTCGTGTTGAAGTTAATATCGTTGGTTCTCAAGATACAACTGGTTTAATGACTGTGCAAGAATTAGAGTCTATGGCTGCTACAGTTATTTCTCCAATTCTTGATGGTGCTTACCAATCTGGTTGTCATACTGCTTCTGTATGGGATAAAAAAGCGCAAGCTAACATCCCTAAATTAATGAAATTCATGAACGAATTTGGGGTAATCACAGCACGTGACCCTAAAGGTGAATATCATGCAATGACTGACGTTATTCACAAAGTTTTAAATGATATCACGATTGACGAATGGGCTATCATTATTGGTGGTGACTCACACACACGTATGTCAAAAGGTGTTGCTTTCGGTGCCGATTCAGGTACGGTAGCTTTAGCTTTAGCAACTGGTGAAGCGTCTATGCCAATTCCAGAATCTGTTAAAGTAACATTCAAAGGTGAAATGAAACCATTTATGGATTTCCGTGATGTGGTTCACGCTACTCAAGCTCAAATGTTAAAACAATTTGACGGTGAAAACGTATTCCAAGGACGTGTAATCGAGGTTCATATCGGAACTTTATTAGCTGACCAAGCCTTCACATTTACTGACTGGACTGCAGAAATGAAAGCGAAAGCTTCTATCTGTATTTCTCAAGATGATACCTTAATTGAATCTTTAGAAATTGCTAAATCTCGTATCCAAATCATGATTGATAAAGGTATGGATAACAAAAATGCAGTTTTACAAGGTTTAATCAACAAAGCAAACAAACGTATCGAGGAAATTAAATCTTGTGAAAAACCAGCTTTACAACCAGATGCTAACGCTAAATATTACGCTGAAGTAGTAATTGACTTAGATATTATCGAAGAGCCAATGATTGCCGATCCAGACGTGAATAATGCTGATGTTTCTAAACGTTATACACACGATACAATCCGCGATTTAACTTACTATGGTGGTGATAAACACGTAGATTTAGGTTTCGTAGGGTCTTGTATGGTACACAAAGACGATTTAAAAATCGTTTCTCAAATGTTACGTAATGTAGAAAAAGCAAATGGTAAAGTTGAGTTTAAAGCTCCTTTAGTTGTTGCGGCACCTACTTACAACATCATCGACGAATTAAAAGCAGAAGGTGATTGGGAAATGTTACAAAAATACTCAGGATTTGAGTTTAGCGACTTATTGCCAAAATCTACTGCACGTACAGAATACGAAAACATTATGTACTTAGAGCGTCCTGGTTGTAACCTTTGTATGGGGAACCAAGAAAAAGCAGAAAAAGGAGATACAGTAATGGCTACATCTACACGTTTATTCCAAGGTCGTGTGGTTGAGGACCGTGATGGTAAAAAAGGAGAATCTTTATTAGCATCAACTCCAGTAGTTGTTTTATCAGCGATTTTAGGACGTATTCCTTCTATCGAAGAGTACAAAACTGCAGTTGAAGGTATTAACTTAACAAAGTTTAAACCAATTTCAATGAACTAATTGTTTGTAGAAAATGATATAATAAAGGCTAACATTTCGGTGTTAGCCTTTTTTTGTGATAAATATATAATATTGCAAATAAATAAGTTAGAATTGTTTTAAATAAGATTATTAGCACGGTAAAGAGTTAGTAGTTTACAAATAATTCAGTATATTGGGGTATGTTTTTTGATAAATTAAAACCAATTAAATAAATCAATTATTATGGCATTTGATATAAATATGATTAAAGGCGTTTATGCAAAAATGCAAGAACGTGTAGATGCTGCGAAAGCCATCGTAGGTCGCCCTTTGACTTATTCAGAGAAAATTTTATATGCTCACTTGTTTGACGGAAAACCTACACAAGCGTATACAAGAGGAGAATCTTATGTAGATTTTGCGCCAGATCGTGTAGCAATGCAAGATGCAACTGCTCAAATGGCTTTGTTGCAATTTATGCAAGCTGGAAAAACCAAAACGGCTGTTCCTTCTACGGTTCACTGTGATCACTTGATTCAAGCTAAAGTTGGTGCAAAAACCGATCTACAAGAGGCAATCAATAAATCTTCAGAAGTATTTAATTTCTTAGAATCAGTTTCTAATAAATATGGAATTGGATTCTGGAAACCAGGAGCAGGAATTATTCACCAAGTAGTTTTAGAAAACTATGCATTTCCAGGAGGAATGATGATTGGTACCGATTCTCACACGCCAAATGCAGGTGGATTAGGAATGGTAGCAATTGGTGTTGGTGGTGCTGATGCTGTTGATGTAATGTCTGGAATGGCTTGGGAATTAAAAATGCCAAAATTAATCGGAGTTAAATTAACGGGTAAATTATCTGGTTGGGCTGCTCCAAAAGACGTTATTTTAGAAGTTGCTGGACGTTTAACTGTAAAAGGTGGAACAGGAGCAATTGTAGAGTATTTTGGAGAAGGAGCAGAGTCTTTATCTGCAACAGGTAAAGGAACAATTTGTAATATGGGTGCAGAAATTGGAGCAACAACTTCAATCTTCGCTTATGATGATGCTTCAGAAAGATATTTAAGAGCGACTGATCGTAATGATGTTGCTGATGCTGCAAATGCTCACAAATCTTATTTACGTTCTGATGATGAAGTTTATGCAAATCCAGAAAACTTCTATGATCAATTAATTGAAATTAACTTATCTGAATTAGAGCCTCGTTTGAATGGTCCTTTTACGCCAGATTTAATGACACCAGTTTCTAAAATGAAAGAAACTGCTGCAGCTAATGGTTGGCCTTTAGATGTAGAATGGGGATTAATAGGGTCTTGTACAAACTCTTCTTACGAAGATTTAACACGTGCAGCTTCGATTGCGCAACAAGCTTTAGATAAAGGTTTAGAAGTGAAATCATCTTTTGGAATTAATCCTGGTTCTGAGGTAGTTCGTTATACTGCGGATCGTGATGGTTTATTAAAAACTTTCGAGGATTTAGATGCGGTTATCTTTACAAATGCTTGTGGACCTTGTATTGGTCAATGGGATCGTGAAGGTGCGGATAAAGAAGAAAAAAATACAATCGTTCATTCATTCAACCGTAATTTCAAAAAACGTGCGGACGGAAATCCAAATACATATGCTTTCGTAACATCGCCTGAAATGGTTGCGGCGATTGCAATTTCTGGACGTTTAGATTTTAATCCATTAACAGATAAATTAATCAATAAATTTGGTGAAGAAGTAATGTTAGATGCTCCAAAAGGAGAGGAATTACCAACAAAAGGTTATGCTTATGAAGATAATGGATATCAAGCACCTGTAGAAGATGGTTCTCGTGTAGAAGTGATCGTAAATCCAAATTCTGAGCGTTTACAATTATTAGAAGGTTTCAAACCTTGGAATGGTGAAAATATTACTGGAGCTAAATTATTAATCAAAGCATTTGGTAAATGTACAACTGACCATATTTCTATGGCTGGACCTTGGTTACGTTTCCGTGGACACTTAGATAATATTTCGAATAATACATTGATTGGTGCCGTAAATGCATTCAACCAAGAAACAAATTCAGTTAAAAATCAATTAACAGGAGAATACGGACCAGTTCCAGATACTGCACGTGCATATAAAGCGGCAGGTGTACCTTCTGTAATTGTTGGTGACGAAAACTATGGAGAAGGTTCTTCTCGTGAGCATGCGGCGATGCAACCACGTCATTTAGGAGCTGTTGCAGTTTTAGTACGTTCTTTTGCACGTATCCACGAAACAAATCTTAAAAAGCAAGGAATGTTAGCGTTGACATTTGCTGACAAAGCAGATTATGATAAAGTACAAGAAGATGATACAATCAACTTTATTGATTTAACGGAATTTGCGCCAGAAAAACCTTTAACAATCGAGTTTGTTCATGCAGATGGATCTAAAGATTTAGTTGTAGCAAATCATACATACAATACACAACAAATTGAATGGTTCAAAGCTGGTTCAGCATTAAATTTAATTAAAGCGCAACAAGCGTAATAATTATTTCAACATAAAAAGTAAAAGCCGATGTATTTCTACATCGGCTTTTTTTAATTGAAAATATTTTTTAATATATTATTAACATTTAAAAATTAAAACTAAAAAAACCTCAATCAAATGATTGAGGTTTTAAGCAGTGGTGCCTCCAGGAATCGAACCAGGGACACAAGGATTTTCAGTCCTTTGCTCTACCAACTGAGCTAAGGCACCGCCTTAATTGTGATGCAAATATAGAGCGAAAATCTGTTCTACCAAACATTATTTAAAATATTTTTTAGACGAAAAAGCTATCTTGTTCATTTACCGAGAAATAAATTTTAAAATATTTTTATCTTTGCAAAAAAAGAGCGGTTTTAATATTTTAATAGAGATTTAACAACTCATTTTTGCAATCTAATTTTTACAATTCGCAACAAATCATCATATTTGCGTCTTAGAATTCTATTATACATTCATAATGAAGTGGATTATTTGTAGTTTATCACTATTTAGCGTGGTAACAATAAAAGCTCAGTCAATATCAGTTTCACCTTATTCGGCATACGGAGTAGGGGAGCAATTGTTTGATAATAATACTGAACAAGCTGGTATGGGCGGTATCTCAACGGTTCCTACGAATCCTTTTGGACAAAGTGCGAATTTTTCGAATCCGGCGGCAAACCAAAACTTGCGTATGACAACTTTCAATGCAAGTGGAAGTGGAACTAATTATAATTTCAAATCTGGAACAGATAAAGAAAATGCAGGTCGTTTCAATGTTTCTAATATTTCATTGGCTTTTCCAGTTGGTGAAAAAGGAAGTTTCGGAGTTGGTTTTCAACCTTACACAGCGTTGGGATATGATATTATGAATACTTCTGAGATAAATAATATCAAACAAACTGTACAGATGAAAGGTGATGGAGGGTTAAATAGTCTTCATGCTTTTTATTCAAGAAATCTTTCAAAAGGATTTTCTTTAGGTTTGCGTGTTAATTATCTTTTCGGAGAGTTGCAACGTAACGAGATTTTAGCTGTAGATGGAGCAAGTTTAGCTGTAGATTATAGCGATAAATCGAACTATCGTGGTGCTCAATTTACGTTAGGATCTATGTATACGAAGAAAATTGGAAAAAATAACAATTTAAACATTGGTGCTACTTATACATTAGGAACTGAGTTAAGAACAGATGTTACAGATCTTACAACTTCTTACACATATATCGGAACAACACAATCTTCTGTAGATACAATTTCTATTATTAGAATTGATAAAGGAAAAACTAAGATTCCACAACAATTTACTTTAGGAGCATCATATTCTAAAGATAATACGTGGTCGTTAGCTGTAGAAGCGAAATATAATAATTGGAACGATTTCTCTCAACCATTAGAAGGTCAAAATACTACAATGTCTTCTGCAGTAGATTACAAAAATAATGTACGTTTGGCAGTTGGAGGATATTGGATTCCAGATTATAACAGTTACAAAAGTTATTTTAATCGTGTAACGTATCGCGCTGGTATGTATTATCAATCAGCTCAGTATTCTATTCACGGAACAGATATTAATGCTTATGGAGCAACTTTAGGTTTTGGATTTCCAATTGGAAAACAAAATGATGGTTCTATGATGAATATTTCGTTAGAGTACGGACAAAAAGGAAAAACAACAAACAACTTAATCAAAGAAAATTATTTCGGAGTTAAAGTTGGATTTGATATTAACGATATTTGGTTTAGAAAAAGAGTTATTGACTAATTTTGGACAAACAAAAATTGTATAAAAAAGCAAACGAAAAATTTTTAATTAAACCGAGTATTGTATTTGGTCTGATTAGCGTTTTCGTTTTGCTTTTTTCTTGTAAAAAAGAACTTCCACCTATCAGTAAAAAGAAGGTAGAATTCCCAACACGAACACTTATCAATGCAAATATTATCAACAAAGATTCTGGAAGAATTTCGGGTAATTTGCGTTCTCCTTTGATTGAAATATACGAAACGGTAGATTCTCCTTACACGATTTTTAGAAAAGGTTTAAACCTTGATTTTTATCAAAAAGGAAGCGTAAAACCAGGTTATTTTCAAGCAGATTGGGGAAGATTAAGTGATGTAACAGGAATCTACGAAGGTAGAGGAAATGTAATTATCGTAAATGAGAAAGGTGATTCGTTGAAAAGCGAGCAATTATTTTGGAATAAGAAAAATAAAACAGTTTATACATCGAAAGAAGTTTACTTAATTAGCAAGGAAGGCGATTCGTTAACAGCGAAAAACGGTTTGCAAGCTACTGACGATTTAGAAACCTATACTTTATTCAATAATCAAGGATTTAAGTATGTTGATGATAATCAAAAATTCTAAAGAGCGTTAAAAAAATTAACAAAAAAGCGCATACTTGTCGCTTCTTCTATTTTATTATTCAATGTATTGTCGTATTTTCGCCACCTATTATAGAAATAACATTAAAATAAAACAATGGCAGTTTTAGGAGAAATTCGTAAAAAAACTTGGCTGATCTTCGTGGTAATCGGAGTTGCAATGTTAGCTTTCGTTGCAGGAGATTTATTCGGAGAGAATTCAAAAATAAAACAATTATTTACTGGAGATCCGTCTGTAGTTGGTACAGTGAACGGAGAACCTATTGGTATTGCAGAATATCAGAGTGCGTACGATCAAACACAAAAGATGTACGAAAATCAAGGTCAAACTGCAACTCCAAATCAAATTGCTCAACAAACTTGGAACAGCTTAGTTAGTCAGAAAGTGTTGAAACAACATGCTGAAAAATTAGGTTTAAAAGTTTCTGATGATGAATTTTGGAGCTATACAGCTCAAAACTTCGGAATGGCATCTGGTGCAGAAGCACAACAACAGATTGCTCAATTAGAAGCGAATGCGGCATCAAGCCCAGAAGCGCAACAACAATATAGAGGTTGGTTGCAAACTGCTGAACAAATAAAATTACAGATTTTATCTCAAAAATATTTTGGTTATGTAATGGCTGGTACAGCGGTTACAAGTAAAGAAGCGGATATTCAACAAGGATACAATATTTCGAATGCAAATATTCAGTATGCATTTGTAGATTACGCAACTTTGGCTAAAAAATTAAATGTAAAAGTAACAGACGAAGAAATTTCTGCTTACGAAGCGAAATATCCAAAATTGTTCAAAGCAGAAGGTTTAGTAAAATTAAGCTACACTTATTTCCCTGCTGGAGCTTCGACTGCTGATGACGCTGTTGCTTTAGCAAACATCAAAAAGTATTTGTCAACTCAAATTGTTCATGACGAAGTAAACAATGTTACAGATACAATTGCAGCATTTGGTTCTGCAAAAAGTGATTCGGTTTATGTGACTCAAAATTCTGAGAAACCATTTATTCCAAATTATTTTACAAAAGCAGAATTGGAACAAGCTCAATTAGGACCAGAAGCAACAAACTTCTTGAAAACTGCTACAGTTGGACAAATTGGTGGACCTTTCAAAATTGGAAATACATACCAATTATACAAACTTTCGAAATCGAAAGAAGTAAAAGATTCTGTAAAATCTAGTCACATCTTAGTTTCTTATACAGGAAGCGCTGCTGGAAACGGAGTAAAACGTACAAAAGACGAAGCAAAAAAATTAGCTGAACAAATTTTAGCTGAGGTAAAAGCTAATCCAGCTTCTTTTGGAGAAGTTGCTTCAACAAAATCGGATGATAAATCATCTGCTGTACAAAAAGGAAGCATTGGTTGGGTTGGAAAAAACAATCAATTAGATCAAACTTACAACGGATTTATTTTTACAAAACCAGTTGGTACAGTTGATTTGGTAGAATCTCAATTTGGGTTTCATATCATCAAAGTTGATGACGCGAAAAACAAAACAGCTTATCAAGTTGCAAATATTGTAAAAACAATTGAGCCTTCTAAAGCGACAACAGAAAAAGCATTTACAAATGCAAGAACGTATGTTCAGAATGTTGAAGGAAAATCATTGAATGATTTCAAAAATACTGCGAAAAAAGGTGGTTATTTAAATAATACAACAGAAGGAATTGAGCGTTATGCTGCGATTGGTCAAGATATTCCAAACGATCAGGACGGAGATATCTTAAAATGGGCTTTTGACAAGAAAACAGATAAAGGAGCAACAAACTTGTTTACATCTTCTACAGGAGATTACATTGTTGTTCATTTAGTTGAAAAATTTGACAAAGGTTTAGCACATCCAAGTGTTGTTCGTCAATATGTAGAGCCAGTTTTGATGCACGAAAAAGTTGCTAAATTGGTTGATGAGCAAGTTGCAAACGGTGGATTGAATGCTTTTGCATCTAAATTCGGAGCGAAAAAAGGAAATGCTACGGTTAACTTCTCTAATTCTAATTTAACTGGAATTGGTTTAGAACCTAAAGTTGTAGGAGCTGCGTTTGGTGTAAAACCAAATCAATCTTCTAAGGCGATTGCAGGAAATGCTGGAGTTTTCTACATTATTCCTTCAAACCAACAAATTCAAAAGAATCAAAAAGGTTCAATGATTTTGGATAATTTAAACCGTCAATTACAAGGTAAATTTCAACAAACATTGTTACAATCATTGATTCAAGCTGCTGATGTGGTTGATAACCGCGATAGAGCTTTACGTTAAGATTTAAAAAATTTCTTTTTATAAAAAAAACTCCCAAGTTGTATAGTTTGGGAGTTTTTGTTTATGGAAATAATTATTTATTCTTTTTCAATTTCTGATAAAAAAGATTGAACGAAATCCATTTTATCTTTAGTTGTTATGATTTTGAAGAAAATAATATCGCGATCATCATTGTCTTTAGAAATTTCAATTTTATGATAAGATTCGGGTTCCGATAATTCAAACCATATATCTTTATCAAAATTAGTTTGAAAAAGATTATATTTTATTAAATCTAAATCCTTTTGAAAATAAAATTCTTGTATAAGGAGTTTGATAAATTCACTAAAATAAGTTGAATATATCCAAAAATTATTTTCTTCCATATTTTTTAATAAATTAACTTACCTATCAAACTCATTCGGATATTCGCCTTTCACGATTTCAATTTTCGCTTCTACAGCTTTTTGTAAATCTTCTTGATATTTGATTAATCTTTCTTGTAAAGTAGGATTAGTCGCACCTAAAATACGCGCTGCCAAAATCCCTGCATTCTTCGCCGCATTCACTGCAACTGTAGCAACTGGAATACCATTTGGCATTTGTAAAATAGATAAAATAGAATCCCAACCGTCAATAGAATTTGACGATTTAATAGGAACACCAACAACAGGAAGAGGCGTAATAGATGCAACCATTCCTGGTAAATGCGCAGCACCTCCTGCACCAGCAATAATAACATTTATTCCACGTTCGTGCGCTGTTTTTGCATAATCAAACATACGTTTTGGCGTACGATGCGCCGAAACAATTGTCAATTCGAAAGGGATATTTAATTCTGTTAATAGATCAGCAGCTTGTTTCATGATAGGCAAATCGCTATCACTTCCCATTATAATTCCTACCATAGTTGTTACTTTTTTGCCACGACTTTAACCGTTGCATTAACTTGTTTTATGTTTTGTTTTAATTGTTCTAAATCATCATTCACCAATGTAACGTGTCCCATTTTTCGACCTGGTTTTGTGATAGTTTTTGCGTACCAATGCAAAAATGTTCCTGGAATCGTCAATAATTCTTCAATATTTTCGATTTCTGCTTGTCCAGTTTGTCCTTCAGCACCAATTAAGTTAACCATAGCAGAAGTAGTAAACAATTTTGTAGAACCAAGTGGTAATTGCATTAACGTTCTTAACA
Source organism: Empedobacter sp. R132-2 (assembly GCF_030324375.1). NCBI lineage: Bacteria > Pseudomonadati > Bacteroidota > Flavobacteriia > Flavobacteriales > Weeksellaceae > Empedobacter > Empedobacter sp. R132-2. The sequence continues at coordinate 4,885 of NZ_JACAGG010000010.1, read as the reverse complement.
TTTGATCGAATTGTGATGAATAAGCAGCTTCAATTGTTGAATGTCCAGAATTGTGAACACGAGAAGCGGTTTCGTTTACCCAAATCGATTGATCTTTGTTCAAGAATAATTCAACTGCGAAAACTCCTGGAGATTTCAATGCTTTTACAACATCACGCGCAATTTGTTCCGCTCGATCAGTGATTTCTTTCGAAAGTGTAGAAGGCATCAATAAATAATCTAATAAATTATATTCTTCGTTGATGACAAATTCTACGGTTGGATAGGTGACAATATTTCCTAAATGATCGGCAACCGTAACAACCGCAATTTCACGATCTAAATCGGCGGGCGTTTCGAAAATTGAAGGAGATTGAAGCATTTTATCCAAATCAGCTTCAGATTTTAAGAATTGTACACCTTTTCCATCATAACCATCTTTTCGAGATTTTTGAAAAATCGGATAATTGATATCTTGTTTTGATTTTAAATCTTCCCAATTATCTAATCCAAAATAAGGCGCAGTCGGAATATTATTATTGACATAAAATTCTTTTTGAATTCCTTTGTCTTGAATAATAGCTAAAGCTTCAGGATCTGGAACAATGCGTTTTCCGATTGATTTTAGATAACGTAATGCTTCAACATTTACGTGTTCAATTTCAATCCCGATTGCATCTAAATCTTTTCCAAATGCAACAACCGTTTCATAATCTTTGAAATCGCCTTGTACAAAATGATGCGCATGTGGCCCGCAAGGTGCATCAGCAGCTGGATCTAAAATACTAATCTCGCAAGGATATTGCAATGCATTTTGCAAAAACATATACCCCAATTGTCCTCCTCCTAAAATTCCGATTTTTATCATATTGCGAAGTTAATGAATAATATAATTTCTATTTTTACGAGAACAAAAAAAGTATTGACGAGATGTTAACAAAATGGAGCAGAGTTTTATTCTTTGTATTTTTAGGAATTTATTTAACAAGTAAAAGTTTTTATCAATATTTCGTCTTCGATATGTTGGCACAATATTCTATTTATGCGTTGATTATTGCCTTTTTCTTGTGTATGATTTACAATTATTCGATTCGTAAAGAAGAAAAGAAAAATATTTTATGGTTGATTCCTTTGGTTGCGATTCCAATTATTACGTACAAAAACATAGGGAATTTCTATTTTGGAGAAAATGCAAAAGGAGAAAAATCGAATTTTAAAATTACGTCAATCAATATTTTTTCTCAAAATGAAGAGTTTCAACACTTGAAAAAATATTTAAGTAAAGATAAAAGTGATGTAATTGTTTTACAAGAATTAACGCCTGCTTGGCAAAAACATGTAGAGTTTATCCGAAAAGAATATCCATATTATAAAGAAGAGGTGAGAAGTAACAATTTTGGAATTGCGATTTATTCTAAAATTCCATTCTCTAAAGTATCAACAAAAAATTATATTGATGAAATGCATCCTTCTATTTTAGCGGAAATTATTGTAGACGCTAAACCATTAAGCATTTTGGTAACGCATCCTGTTCCGCCTTTACCAAATCAGGCGCGTTTTGAAAGACGAAATAAACAATACGAATTGATGAAGCAGGAAATTGATGCTTTACCGAATGAAAATATCATTTTAGTTGGAGATTTGAATTCAACAGTTTATTCACCGAATTTCAAATTGGTGCAATCAGATAAAATGAAAGATGCGCGCTCTGGTTTTGGATTGAATAATTCTTGGAATGCTTTTATTCCAATTTTCCGTACAAATATTGACCAATGTTGGGTTTCAAAGAAAATAAAAGTGACCAATTTTTATCGTGGAGATGACATAAAATCAGATCATTTTCCGATTGTTGCAGAACTGAAAATAGATTAAGAATTTGGGTTAATTTTTAAATTTCAAAAAAAAGATTACCTTTGAAGTTCAATCGAAAGGGGTGCTTCTTTAAGAGGCTGAGATTATACCCAAAGAACCTGGGCAGGTAATGCTGCTAAGGGAACTGGTACTTCACCAAATTACATTCGCGCGTAAATTATAAAAGTGTAAGATGGCTCCTTTCATAATATTTTTTAAAATTAATTATGAAAAGGTCGATTTTTTTATTGTCATTTTTTGGTGCATCTATTCTTTATGCACAAGAAAAAGATTCTATTCAAAAAGAAGAAATTCAATTAGGAGAAGTTTCAATTGTCGAAAAACTTCCGATTACAGTTGAAAAGGTAACTGATAAAATGTTACAAAAGAAGAATTTGGGACAAGATGTTCCAACTTTGTTAAATTCTGCTACGTCTGTTTCTATAACTTCCGATACAGGAACAGGAATTGGTTATTCGTCTATCAAAATTCGTGGACTTAATGAACAATCAATCAACGTTACATTAAATGGAATTCCGCTTAATAATCCTGAGTCTCAAGGTGTTTTTTGGGTGAATATGCCAGACTTGGCTTCATCTACAAGCTCTATGATAATTCAGAGAGGAGTTGGAACTTCATCAAACGGAATGGCTTCTTTTGGAGCAAGTGTTAATATCGAATCTCAAAATCCGTCTACCGTTCCTTTTGCAGAAGCAAATGTTTCTTTCGGAAATTATAAAACGCAAAAATATACAGTTCAGGCTGGTACGGGAAAAATACTAAATAATAAGTTGAGTATTGATGGACGTTTTTCTAAGATAAATTCGGATGGATATGTAGACAGATCTTGGTCAGATTTAATCTCTTATGATTTTACTGCCTTATATGAATTGAATGAAAAAACAAAGTTTAGATTTCAGAATATGTTTGGAAAAGAACAAACGTATCAGGCATGGAGTGGTGTAGATGCTGAAACTTTAAAAAAAGATAGAACATATAATTTTGAAGGAGAAATTTTAGACGAAAATGGAAAAGTTGAAGGTTTTTATAAAAATCACACCGATAATTACCGTCAAAATCATTATTTTCTTTCGTGGTTACAAGATTTTGGGAATAATTGGAAATCAAATTTAACACTTCATTACACAAAAGGTAAAGGTTATTACGAGAGCTATAAAAATAATCGCAGTTTGAAACGTTATAAATTGGATTATTTAACTTCAGAAAAAAGAAATTTAATTAATCGTGAATATCTTGATAATGATTTTTATGGTTTTAATCTTGAAGTTGAAAATCAACGTCTAAATGATTTTAAAGTATTTTTCGGATTATCTGCAAACGAATATGATGGCGATCATTATGGAAATGTCTTATGGGTAAAAGGCACAGATTTTAAGGATAAAGATTTCAAATATTACAACAATCGTTCTGTGAAAAAGCAATTGGCTGCTTATGCAAAAGTATTGTATCAATTGAATAAATTTGAATTGTTTGGTGATTTGCAATACCGTTATGTTGAATATGATGCGAAATATTTGCCAAATGGGAAAAATGATGAGGAAGATTTCAGACCATTTTCGGATACATTCAATTTTGTGAATCCAAAAGCTGGAATAAATTTTAAAATCAATTCTTCAAATGTATTGTATGCTTCTTATGGTATTTCACATCGTGAGCCTTTGAGAAATGATTATGTAGATTCTAAATCTAAACCAAAAGAAGAATTTCTACAAGATTATGAATTTGGTTATAGAAAAGTAGGACAACTTTCTTTGAATGCAAATTTGTATTATATGGACTACCAGAATCAGTTGGTTGCAACAGGAGAGTTAAATGAAGTAGGTGCAAGAAAGCGTGTTAACTCTGGAAATAGCTATAGAAGAGGAATAGAGTTGGATGCGAATTATAAAGTTATTCCGAATCACTTGAATATTTTTGGAAATTTAACTTTAAGTCAAAATAGAAATATAAATTACGAAGAGGAGGTTTGGGATGAAAAAGGAATTTCTTCTATAAAAAATTATGGAAAAACAAAAATTTCGCTTTCACCAGATGTGATTTCTGCTTTCGGTTTTGAAGCTGTTCCTTTCAAAAATGTATTGATTAATTTGACGAATAAGTATGTTGGTGAACAATATTTATCAAATACAGAACCAGCAGATGGTAAATTAGATAGTTATTTGGTTTCGGATCTTTTGATTCGATATTCGACAAAAGTAAAAGGAATTAAAAACCTTGAATTTTCGTTCTTGATTAATAACTTATTTGATGTAGAATACGAATCAAACGGTTATTATTATGGAGGAGGATATTATTTTCCACAAGCCGGAATTAATGTTTTGGGCGGAGTTGGAATTCGTTTATAAAAAGCTAAAAGCTCGAGAACTTCTCGAGTTTTTTTTATTCTTCAATATAATCAAGAGGAATATGCCAAATTTCGGTTTTATTTTTTTCTCGAAAGAAATCCAAATGTCCAATTTCATCCAATCCATATTCTTTAGGAATGATATTCAAACGTTTTTCCTCACATTTTTCAAAACTAATTCAGCAAATAAATCTACAGATTTTGGCGTTGCCATAAAATCATCATCCAAACTAATGATTAAAACAGGTTTTGTAATCTCATCATATAAATTCTGTGTTTCATCTGCATAACCTAAAATCGAAGTTTCATTCAGAATTAACTTTCGCCAATCTTTCGCAATTCCGATTGGAACTGGTTAACCCATTCCAACCTTTTGAGAAGGAAAAAATCCGTAAAAAGCAGATAAAATAGGAATTGCAATACGAAAAAAGAAATTTACTTTTGGTTTATCTTTTTGATGAAAATTTTTGATATAACCATATTGAGAACCAATTGTTACAATTTTATCATAAACTTTGTAAGCGCGTGTCAAACCAATCATAATTCCACCGATACTATGACCAATTAAAAATTTTTCGTGATTGGGATAAAATTCTTCGATATATTGTGTCAAACCAATAGCGTCCTAAATAAATTTAGGGCATAAAATATCCACCCACTTTAGTAGGATACAAGCTATAGTTGGACAAA
>NZ_JACAGG010000087.1:0-663 GCF_030324375.1 Empedobacter sp. R132-2 | reverse complement strand
ATTTTTTATTCCTTTCATAATTGTAAGATAAGTATTATATACCTTTTCTTACTCTGGAACTTTCGTTAGGATATCCAACTTGCTGTTTTTAACGGGACTGCTTGGTCTTTTTGGAAACCTTAAAAGCAAATAAAATATTATTACGAATCAAATAAAAAATCCTATCAGTTATCTATCTGATAGGATTTTTATGTATTCATTTGATATTATAAAAACTTAAAGTTTATCATCAAATTAATTTATTTAATAATTATAACATTTATACCTTTGTTTAAATTCAAAATATAAATATGTTATTTTATCCAACATGAACTTTTTTCTCAAAAGTCTATTGGATCCGTATTCTTGATAATCTTTACGCCATTTGTATAATAAGGAGGCTTTAATGCCAAGTTATCTAACTGATTATGAGATGTTATTTCTTTCGTAACTTAGTTCTGCCGTTCGTAATTTAAATGAAGTGTCGTAATAATTTTTTATCCTTTCATCGAGTTAAGATAAGTTTTTATATCTTTTCTTACACTAGAATTTTTATTAGGACATCCAAAAATCAAAGCGTTTAATCATTTTATGGGGTTAAAAAGTACTTTTCTCGTCAAAAATCTAATATCTCACATCTCAAATCTAAAATTCTCAAAAAATATTTTCCATTGTACCAGCGAC
>NZ_JACAGG010000086.1:0-671 GCF_030324375.1 Empedobacter sp. R132-2 | reverse complement strand
ATTAATCAAAATAATAATACAATAATATTAAATAAAAACTCTACTTTTAAGTGTTCTTAACAAGGGGAAGATTACAATAGCTATAAGTATGACAGAAAAAGGTGATCCCTATGAAAATGCAATGGCAGAAAGAGTTAATGGAATAATTAAAATGGAATTTAATTTATATGAAAGCACATTAGGTTTTAATCAGACAAAAATTAAAATTACTAATAGTATTAAAACTTATAATGAATTAAGACCACATGCAAGTTGTGATTATTTAACTCCAAATGCTGCGCATTTGCAGTCAGAAAAATTAAAGAAAAGATGGAAAAACTATAATAGAAGTTTTAATTATCAAAACTCTCTTGTATAGTAAATTTAGGATTAAGATCAATTGGTGTATAACTATAATAGGATTTATTTAAAAACATGTATAGTTATTTTAGGACGGGTCATAGTAGCGGGATACTCCCAACATCAAGGCAAGATGAAGGCAACATAGTGGCAGTAGAATGTATGTAAACGATTTTAGAATTGAGATATGAGAATTGTAATAAGTATTAAGTATTTGAAATGTAGTCTGTCAAACTGATTTCTATGACAAAATCTAGTTATTTTTATAAATAGTTTGATTTTTAATTAGAGCATAAATCCGATGAATAATTTTGTTTCTCACAGCGTTTAAA
>NZ_JACAGG010000085.1:0-731 GCF_030324375.1 Empedobacter sp. R132-2 | reverse complement strand
GTTTTGAAGCGTAAAAATCTCGATTAAGAAGATTATTTACAGTTAAATAATTATGTTTAGAATTTGTTGTAACTCTAAACTTTTTACTTAATTTACTTCTTAAACCAAGCTCTTGCATATATTTAGCAACTGTTTTAACTGATATTCTGTAACCTAAAGCATTTAATTCTGAATGAATTCGAGGACTTCCATATCTCTGCTTGAATTTAAAATATAGATACTTTATTTTATCTAGCATCAAATTTTTTCTCAAAAGTCGATTGGAGCAACCTTTATTTTTCCATTTATAATAGCTGCTGGAGTGGATTTTTAAGATAATACACATTTTCTCAATCGGAAATTGGCAATCGTGATTCTTTATAAATCTATATTTCATCGACCGTTCTTGGAGAAAATGCTGATTGCTTTTTTTAAGATATCACGTTCTAATTCTGCATCTTTAAGCTTTCTTTCTAATTCAACTATTCGCTCCTGTTCTGGCGTTAGTTTTAAATTACCTTTTCCTGGAAAACTATTGGATCCGTATTCTTGATAATCTTTGCGCCATTTGTATAATAAGGAGGCTTTTATTCCAAGTTCCCTTGCTAATTCCGATATATTACTTCTTTCATAACTCAATTCTACCGCTCGTAATTTAAATGAAGCATCGTAATGATTTTTTATTCCTTTCATAATTGTAAGATAAGTATTATATACCTTTTCTTACTCTGGAACTTTCGTTAGGATATCCA
>NZ_JACAGG010000084.1:0-743 GCF_030324375.1 Empedobacter sp. R132-2 | reverse complement strand
GCTTGGGTTAGGTTCTACTTTTTAGAGTCTAACCCTTTCTTGATATAGGATTAAAAATTGATCAATAATAACTCCCCAGTTTCTTACTGGCATAGACCATTTTTTAGTTGCTTCTCTCACAGCCAAATATACGGATTTCATAACAGCTTCATCTGTAGGGAAGGATAATTTATTTTTAGTGTACTTCCTTATTTTACCGTTTAGATTCTCAATTAGATTGGTGGTATATATGATTTTCCTAATATCTACGGGGAATTCAAAGAAAACCGTAAGGTCTTCCCAGTTGTTTTTCCATCTTTGGATGGCATAAGAATATTTATGTTCCCACTTAGAAGCAAAATCATTTAAAGCAGCTTCAGCAGCCTGTTTAGTTGGCGCGTTGTAGATTTCTTTCATATCAGCAGTAAACTGTTTCTTATCTTTCCAAACAACGTATTTACAAGCATTTCGAATCTGATGTACTACACATATTTGTGTTTTAGATTCAGGAAAAACGGTACGTATGGTATCGGTAAAACCATTTAAGTTATCGGTTGCTGTAATCAAGATATCTTCAGTTCCTCTAGCCTTCATATCGGTTAAAACACTCATCCAAAAGGATGATGACTCATTTTTACCTAACCATAATCCTAAAACTTCTTTGCGTCCATCGCGTTTTAAGCCTACTGCGATATAAATGGTTTTATTAATTACTTTGGAACCTTCTCTAACCTTAAAAACAATTCCGTCCATCCAAACGATTA